>NZ_NCWQ01000061.1:0-26708 GCF_002156885.1 Flavobacterium sp. AJR
AGTCGAAAATTTGTAAAATGGGCATGAGTCGCATTAGGGCAATGCTATATGTTTGCTCTTGGTCTGCTAAAAAATGTAATGCTGCTTGTAAAGAATTATACGATAGATTAGTCGAAAAAGGAAAAGCTAAAAAAATAGCTTTAATCGCTGTAGCAAACAAACTACTTAAACAAGCATTTGCTTTAGCATCAAAAAATGAATATTATTTACAAAATAATTAAAAATAAATTTGCTTTTAAACACAGTTCATTTCGATGGTATTAGTAACAGCAATCCCCATGATGATATTTATGCCCATAATTGCCAAGTATTTCAACTTCCCCGAAGAAGTAACCGGAGCTTGGTTAGGCGGGAGCATCGATACCTCGGGAGCCGTTGTTGCATCAGGTTCGCTAGTAGGAGAAACAGCTTTAAAAATAAGTACAATTGTAAAATTCTCTCAAAATGTATTATTAGGATTAGCTGCTTTTGCCATATCTGTTTATTGGACATATACCCATAATAAATCAGCCGAAGCAGTCGCATCCAAGCCGACATTAGGAGTTATCTGGGAACGTTTTCCAAAATTTGTTATCGGTTTTATAGCTGCCTCATTAATCTTTTCGTTCCTGCTTACTCCCGAAGTTAGAGATCAGGTCAAGGATAGTTTAAAGAATTTACAAGGAATTTGGTTTGCATTAGCCTTTACAAGTATAGGCCTGGAAACCAACTTCAAAGATTTGTTTAGCAACAACACCAAAAAACCATTATATGCCTTTTTAATCGCGCAGTTATTCAATGTAATCATAACCCTAATAATCGCCTTTTTACTATTTAGCAATTAAATATCGAGTACCACACGGTTGAAACCGTGGGCTATGATTAAAATATAACAGAACAGACAATGTAAATCAAACTAATGGCTCGACAATGAATTGCAAAAACAAATAATCATGATACAAACATTGACAACAGCTTAAACCACTAGAAAACAACACATTATAACGATTCGTACCACACGGTTGAAACCGTGGGCTATAGTTAAAATGCGATAGAATATAAGACAAGAAAAAACAGACGATGTAAATCAAACTAATCGCTCGACAATGGATTGCAAAGACAAATAATCATGATACAAACATTGCCAACGGTTTCAACCGTTGGAACACAATGCAAACACAGCCTTGGCTTACCAATTTATAATAATCAATCAGAATGAAAAAAATAATTATCACACTAAACCTTCTACTGACAACAGTCGTTTTAGTTCAGGCACAAAACAACACTTCAAAACCTAACATCATCCTAATTATGGTTGATGATATGGGCTATTCGGATTTAGGAAATTATGGCTCCGAAATAAAAACGCCAAACCTAGATAAACTAGCCACAGAAGGATTACGATTACGAGAATTTTACAACAACTCTATTTGTGCTCCAACCAGAGCATCCTTATTAACAGGACAATATCAGCATAAAGCAGGCGTAGGTTTTTTTGATGTAAATCTTGGCTTACCAGCTTATCAAGGTTATTTAAATAAAGAATCATTAACCCTAGGCGAAGTTTTCCGCTCTGGTGGTTACAGTACTTTATTGTCTGGAAAATGGCACGTAGGTTCAGAGGATCAGGCACAATGGCCAAACCAAAGAGGATTTGATAAATTTTACGGAATCCTAAAAGGAGCATCAAACTATTTTGATACCAAACCATTGCCATTCGGAAAAACACCCTATCCAGTAAAACTGATAAAAAACAATGTCGAATTACACCCAAAAGACGATTCGTATTATTTTACAGATGAAATCGGGAATAATGCTGTAACATTTCTAGAAGAACAAAATAAAGAAAACAAACCATTCTTTTTGTATTTAGCCTTTACAGCGCCACACTGGCCATTGCAGGCAAAGCCTGTAGATATTGCCAAATACAGAGGTAAATTTGATGAAGGCTGGGATGTTTTACGAGAAAAAAGAATCCAAAAACTAAAAGAAAACGGAATTCTTCAGGCAGATCAAACCATTGGACCAAGAGATCCCGAAGTACCAGAATGGAATAAATTAACCTACGACGAGAAACAATTCTGGAAAGCCAAAATGGAAGTTTATGCCGCAATGGTCGATAATATGGATCAAAATGTTGGAAAAGTTTTAAACGAATTAAAAGCATTAAAAAAAGATAAAAACACCCTAATAATTTTCATTTCAGACAATGGCGCACAAGGCGGTTTCAATAGTTACAATCCGTTAAACAGAGGACTTGTACGAAATACAGGTCCAGTAGGAACATCAGGTTCATTTGATTATCAGGAACAAAACTGGGCATATTTATCCAATACCCCATTGCAACAATATAAAAACAATATGCACGAAGGCGGTTTTAGTTCCCCATTTATCGCATGGTATCCATCACAAATAAAAGCTGGGCGAATCGATAAAGGAACAGGACACATCATCGACCTTGCCCCTACTTTTTACGAATTGGCAGGAATACAATATCCCAAAGAATATAATGGTGTGACGACAAATCCTTTGGTTGGAAGTAGTTTGATACCTGTTTTATTTAATAATGTTTCGCAGGTAGATCGAGGCACACCATTATTTTGGGAAAGAGCAGGAAACCGAGCCGTGAGAGATGGCAAGTGGAAATTAGTTTCCATATATCCATCCTACGAGTGGGAACTTTATAACATCGATACCGATAGAGGCGAAACTACCAATGTAGCCCAGCAAAATCCAGGAATCGTAAATCAGTTATCGGCTAAATATTTTGATTGGGCAGATAAAACCGGAGTAGTCGAATACAGCAAATTCAAACTAAAAACCGAAGTAATGCCCGGTGGATCCCCATTAAAGAAATAGTTGCTTTTTTTGATATTTTAAGCAATTATAAACGAAAAGCGATAGTCCTCAAACTATCGCTTTTTTAATTTTCAGGAGCTAAATCCTGCTGTACACTATATCTTTTTCTGTCTAAAAAAGCCAGAAAAAGGATGCCGTTCCCATCAGGGCTAGGCTATGAATATTGTAAATAAATTTTAAACACTAATTACACTAATTTGCACAAATTTTAAAGATTAAATTAGTTTGTGAAATTAATTTCACAAACTAATTAGTGTCAATTCGTGAAATTCGTGTTTATTTTATACCAATCTCTAGATGGCAAGTTACCATCAAGATTAGGCTATCAATTGCTACTTATTTTTTAAAATCATTAAGTGCTTTTTCTATAATAGCAAGACATTCCTTAATTTGATCTTCGGTAATAACCAAAGGTGGCGCCAAACGAATTTTGTTTCCATGAGTAGGTTTAGCTAATAAACCGTAATCTCTAAATCTCAAACAAATTTCCCAAGCAAGATCAGATTCTTCATCGCAGTTAATTACAATTGCATTTAGTAAACCTTTACCACGAACCAAAGTAATAAGGTCATTTCGCTTAGCAATATCATTTAAACCATTACGTAATATAATCCCTAAACGCTCTGCATTTTCAGATAAATTTTCATCCCTTACAACCTCAAGAGCTGCAATTGCAACAGCAGCAGCAACAGGATTTCCTCCAAAAGTTGATCCGTGTTGACCTGGTTTAATAACGTTCATGATAACATCATTACACAATACAGCCGAAACAGGATATACACCACCAGAAATTGCTTTACCTAAAATTAAAATATCAGGTTGAACATTTTCATGGTGTACAGCCAATAATTTTCCTGTACGAGCAATTCCCGTTTGAACTTCATCGGCAATAAACAAAACATTATGTTTCTCACAAAGTGCTTTGGCTTTAGCCAAATAACCTTCAGAAGGAACATAAACCCCAGCTTCACCCTGAATTGGTTCAACAAGGAAACCAGCAATATTTTTAGATGATTCCAATACTTTTTCCAAAGCATCAAGATTATCATATTCTATTTTTATAAAACCAGCAGTATAAGGACCAAAGTTCTTACGTGCACTCTCATCATTAGAGAACGAAATAATAGTAGTCGTTCTACCATGAAAGTTATTCTCACAAACAATAATTTGCGCCTCATGCTCAGCAACCCCTTTTACTTCATATGCCCATTTACGACATAATTTAATAGCAGTTTCTACAGCTTCAGCACCAGTATTCATTGGTAAAACCTTATCAAAACCAAAAAACTTAGTTACAAATTCTTCATAGTTTCCTAGTTTATCATTGTAAAAAGCTCTCGAAGTCAATGTTAATGTTTGAGCCTGATCCACCATTGCTTTCACAATTTTAGGATGACAATGCCCTTGATTTACCGCAGAATATGCCGATAAAAAATCAAAATATTTCTTTCCGTCAACATCCCAAACATAAACCCCCTCACCTCTTTCTAAAACAACTGGTAATGGATGATAATTATGAGCACCGTATTTATTTTCTTTCTCTATTAATACATTAGATTTTGACGAAAGAATTTGTTGAACCTGTTCCATGATCTTTATTTTTAACTTTTTACAAAACTAAGACTATTTTTTAATTTTACAATAATTTTTAATACTTTTGACTTGATTAAGGACATAAAAAGTCAATTTATATTTATTTAATTAAAAATAAAGTCAATTTAATTTAAAACAAATTTCATGGATTCATTAGACGAATTTGACATCAACATCATCAAACAATTAGAAAAAGACGGTCGAATGGCATATTCTGCTATTGCAACCAACTTAAAAATTTCTAATACAATGGTGCATCAGCGCATCAATCGTTTAATAGAACAAGGTGTATTATCTGGAATAAAACCAGTTGTTAACGAAAAGAAAATTGGATACGATTGGGCATCATTTACAGGAATAACTCTTAATAAAGATTCAGATTCTGACAGGATAATCGAGGCATTAAAAAAAATTCCCGAAATCACCGAATGTTATTATGTTACGGGATCCTTTACCCTTTACATAAAAATTATAGCCAAGAATCACGAACACATGAGAAAAATACTCTACGAAAAAATCGATAGCATTCCAGGAATTGCCAAAACAGATTCTATTATAGAATTAGGATGCGCTTTTAAAAGAAATGCAAGTCTATAAAAAATAGACTAATTTCGAAAGAAACTTAAACTGGCTAAATCATATGGTTTATTCTAAAAAAAACATACTATTTATATTCTTTTTTTTCCTTTTGAGCTTAACCCTTTTTTCGCAAAAAACAAGAAAAAGAGAGGTTAAAAAACTTCAGGAAAAAGCACAAAAAGTAACCATCATACGTGACAATTGGGGTATCCCTCACATTTATGGAAAAACAGATGCCGATGCTGTTTTTGGCTTAATGTATGCCCAATGCGAAGACGATTTTAAACGTATTGAAATGAATTACATAGAAAAACTAGGACGCCTATCTGAAATAAAAGGAGAATCAGTTTTATATAATGATTTAGAAATTAAACTTTTAATAGATGCTAATGAAGCCAAAGCCGATTATAAAAAAGCCGCTCCTTGGTTAAAAAAACTACTAAATAGTTATGCTCACGGAATTAACTATTATCTATACAAACATCCCGAAGTAAAACCTCTTTTATTAACCCATTTTGAACCTTGGTTTCCTTTGCTTTGGACTGATGGAAGTATTGGTGCCATAAGCACAGCCGATCTTTCTACAGGAGAATTAAAAGCATTTTACTCTGGAAACAATGACAAAGTAGCATATGTAGAACGAGAGAAAAATGTGCAAACTGGCTCTAACGGATTTGCTTTTGCCCCCTCTAAAACCGCATCTGGAAATTCAATTCTTTATATCAATCCACATACTACTTTTTATTTCAGACCCGAAGTACAAGTTACAAGCGAAGAAGGTCTTAATGTATATGGCGCAGTAACTTGGGGACAATTTTTCGTTTATCAGGGATTTAATGAAAACTGTGGTTGGATGCATACTTCTTCAAATGTAGATGTTGCCGATATGTATGCCGAAAAAATAGTCGAAAAAAACGGAAACCTATTTTATGAATATGACCAGGAATTGATTCCTGTAATTGAGAAGAAAATCACAATTAGCTATTTAGAAAATGGAAAATTAATTCCAAAAAAGTTCAAAACCTATTTTACAAACAATGGTCCCATAATGGCTAAACGAGATGGAAAATGGATTAGTCTTAAATCTAACAATCGCTCCATGAATAGTTTGGTTCAAAGCTGGGTCAGAACCAAATCAAAAGGATTTGAAGATTATAAAAAAGCAATGGATTTAAAAGCAAATACATCCAACAATACCGTATATGCCGATAACAAAGGAAACATTGGGTACTGGCATGGGAACTTTATACCTATTAGAGATAAAAAACTAAATTGGTCAAAAGTTATAGACGGCACAACATCGGCCACACAATGGAAAGGACTACACGAAATATCGGAAACAGTTCATTTATATAATCCCACAAATGGATGGTTACAAAATTGTAATTCTACACCTTACACTGTAGCTGGTGATAATAGCCCTAAAAGAGAAAACTATCCAGCATATATGGCACCCGACGGAGAAAATTTTAGAGGCATAAATGCTGTTCGTATTTTTAGTAAAGGCGAAAAATATACTCTGGACAAAGTAATCGCCGATGGTTATGATAGTAAACTCTCCATTTTCGAAATACTAATTCCAGCTTTACTTACTACTTTTGAAAAAGACATAAGCCTAACTGATTTAGAATTTAGTGATTTATCAGAACCTATTGCTATTTTAAAAAACTGGGATTATTATGCCCGAGAAAATTCTGTTGCAACAACACTAGCGGTCGAATGGGCATACAAATTAGACCCAATTATACAAAAAGCATACATTAATGAAGGAGAAGCCGATCAGGTAGAAAACACTAAAAACTTTGCAAAAAATGCGACCGACAGTCAATTAATTCCACAACTACAAGCTACAATAAAAGAATTAAAAGATAAATGGGGAACATGGCAGGTTTCTTGGGGAGATATAAACCGTTTTCAGAGATTATCAGGAGATCTAAATCTAACTTATAATGATTCACAGGCAAGTTTACCTATAGGATATGGCCCGGGATCTTGGGGCAGCTTACCCTCATTTAAAAGTAGTTTCCAGAAAAATACTAAAAAGCGTTACGGATATAATGGCAATAGTTTTGTTTGTGCCGTAGAATTTGGCACTAAAGTAAAAGCAAAATCTTTGCTTGCAGGTGGAAACAGTGGCGATGTTAAATCAAAACATTTTTACGACCAAGCCGAAATGTACCAAAAAAGGCAGTTTAAAGATGTTTTGTTTTATAAAGAAGATGTCGAAAAAAATGCCGAACGTACCTATCATCCAGGTCAATAATTTACATAATCTACAACAATCAATATAAACCTCAGAAGAAAAATCTTTTGAGGTTTTTTTCTATTATTATATTTCTGATATTTGTCTTAAAAACATATTATTATGAAAACCATATATCTATTTATTTTAGGAATTTCACTAAATACCACAATTATGTTTGCACAATTAAAGCCCGTAAAATATATCGATGGCAGTCAGACTCTTAACGGCTTAGCCATTCAGCCAACTACAAAAAGCAATAATAAACCAGGTATACTAATGATTCCCGCTTGGCTAGGAATCGATAATGCTTCAAAAGCAATTGCCGAAGATTTGGCTAAACTAGGTTATCATGTCTTTATTGCCGATATATATGGAGAAGGTAATTACCCAAAAAATACTACTGAAGCTAACAAAATTGCTACCCATTACAAAACCAACTATACCGAATTCCAGAAAAGAATTAATCTTGCTTTGCAACAATTGGTAAAATCTGGAGCTAATGCCGACAATATCGTTGCAATAGGATATTGTTTTGGAGGAACAGGCGTTCTGGAAGCTGCAAGAGGTCATCTTAACTTAAAAGGTGTTGTTTCATTTCACGGAAGTTTAGCCAGAGATGCTGCCAGAACCAACGAAACTATTACAGCCAAAGTTTTAGTTTGCCATGGTGCAGATGATCCATATGAATCTGCAGAAGAAATCACCGCTTTTCAACAAGAAATGCGTGACACCAAAGCCGATTGGCAAATGATTTATTATGCCAACGCGGTACACTCATTCACCAATCCCGAAGCAGGAAACGATAATTCTAAAGGAGCTGCATACAATGAAAAAGCTGCCAAACGTTCATTCGAACACTTAAAACTTTTCTTAAACGAAGTATTAAAAAAATAAATACAATAATCTCAAACCAAAAAAATACCAAACCAAATAATTTATGTCAAAAAGTCCATTAAGAAAAGACAAAACCTGCTTAAATTGCAGACACGTTGTCGAACAACATTACTGTCCTAATTGTGGACAAGAAAACACTGATACCAGAAAAACATTTCACCATTTATTCATTCACTTTTTTGAGGATTTAACGCATTATGAAAATGCTTTTTGGCGCACGATTAAAAATCTTTTATTTAAACCATCAGCTTTAACCAAAGAGTATCTTTCAGGAAAACGATTATCTTATTTGGCACCAGTTCGTCTTTATATTTTTATCAGTTTTGTAACTTTTCTTTTAATCGCCATGTTTCCTCTTCATGTAAATGACGACACAAGCGAAGCTATTAATCCAGAAAACGTTCAAAAGCAAACTACAACCATTACCAAGTCATTAAAAGAAAATAAAGATGTAAAAGCACTACTAAACTCTGAATCAATATCGAAAGAAGATAAAAAAGCGATTGAAGAAGTTTTAAGTAATCCCAAAGCAAGCAAAGAAAGCCTAATTCAATTTGGATATACATCTGTTAATCAACTAGACTCCATTCAAAAATATGGTCCTGAATCTAAAAAACTTTCCGACTTTAGTTATTGGCTGAACAGAAAAGTCCAACTTATAAAAGATAAAAATAATGGCCGAGAAGTACTTGATAAATTCGTAGAGTCATTTATACACAATTTACCTAAAGTTTTATTTATCATCATGCCATTTTTCGCTTTCTTTTTATGGATTTTTCATAATAAAAAGCGTTGGTATTATTTTGACCACGGGATATTTACCCTACATTATTTTTCATTCTTATTACTAATATTCTTAATTCTATTCACAATAGGAAAAATAGGAGATGCAATAAACTATCCATTTCTTTCTACTATAATTAATTGGTTCACGGCTGCCGGAGTACTGTGGATGTTTTATTATTTTTTCCCTGCTCACCATAGATTTTACGGAGAGTCAAGAATTGTATCATTTATGAAAAGTATGGTATTATTTTTCATAAATTCAATTTTTATACTATTTTTACTAGTTGCATTCGCTTTTTACACATTTATCAATTTACATTAAATAAACAATGAAAAAATTATTAATTCTATTCGTAATTGCTTCGGCATTTTCATGTAAAAACACCCAAGGTGTTGTTGCAAAGGATAATTCGGATCCAACCAAATACATGAACACTATTACTGCCAAAGATTTAAAAAAGCATCTTTACATAGTAGCTTCTGATGAAATGGAAGGAAGAGAAACTGGATCAGAAGGGCAAAAAAAGGCAGGAGTTTATTTAATTAATCAGTATAAAAAGGACAAAGTTTCTTTTCCTAAAGGGGCAGCCGATTACTACCAACCCGTTCCGGCTTCTTACCTTAATGCCAAAAGAAATCAAAACCTACCCGATTCAGAAAATATTTGGGCGTATATCGAGGGTTCAGAAAAGCCAGATGAAGTCTTAGTTATTTCTGCACATTACGATCACGTAGGTGTAAAAGATGGTGAAGTATATAATGGTGCCGATGATGATGGCTCAGGAACAGTTGCTTTACTAGAAATGGCACAAGCTTTTGCAAAAGCAAAAAAAGAAGGACATGGACCTAAACGTTCTATACTTTTCTTACATGTAACTGGAGAAGAACATGGTTTACACGGTTCACGTTTTTACTCAGAAAACCCATTGTTTCCGCTTGCAAATACAATCGCTGATATTAATATTGACATGATTGGACGTCGCGATGTAGAACATGCAAAATCAAACAATTATGTATATGTAATTGGTGCCGACAGATTATCTAGCGATTTACATAATATTGTAGTAGCCCAAAACGAAAAGTACGCTAAACTCGATTTGGACTTCAAATTCAATGATCCAAAAGATCCAAATCACTTTTATGAGCGTTCTGATCATTATAATTTTGCTAAACATGGTATTCCATCTGTATTTTTCTTTAATGGAGTTCACGAAGATTACCACCAAAAAGGCGATGAACCAGAAAAAATCGAATACGATGCTTTAACAAAAAGAACACAACTTGCTTTTGTAATTGCCTGGGATTTAGCAAACAGAGAAAACAGACCAGTAGTTGATAAAAAGTAAAATAAGGTTCAGAGGTTTTCCGTAGAGACGCACCGCAGTGCGTCTTTGATAGAGAGTTGCAAAAGTTCTGATGTTCACAAAAAAAGGGATGAGTTCAAAACTCATCCCTTTTTTTATATTTATAGATTCCAAAAGTAAAACCTTTGAACCTTTGTAACTTAAAGCCTTTGAACCTCTCCTCTAGTCATTCATAGAGATTAAAAACTCTTCGTTGTTTTTGGTTTTCTTGAAACGATCATTGATAAAGTCCATTGCTTCAACAGGATTCATGTCTGAAAGGTATTTTCTCATGATCCACATTCTTTGTAATGTTTTCTCGTCTAGTAACATATCATCACGACGCGTACTTGAAGAAGTCAAATCGATTGCAGGGAAAATACGTTTGTTAGCAATCTTACGATCCAATTGTAACTCCATATTACCTGTACCTTTAAATTCTTCAAAGATAACCTCGTCCATTTTTGATCCGGTTTCCGTTAATGCTGTAGCAATAATACTTAATGAACCTCCATTTTCTACATTACGAGCAGCTCCAAAGAATCTTTTTGGTTTTTGTAATGCATTCGCATCAACACCTCCACTTAATACTTTACCAGAAGCTGGCTGTACCGTATTGTAAGCTCTAGCCAAACGTGTAATCGAGTCTAACAAGATTACTACATCATGACCACATTCTACTAAACGTTTAGCTTTTTCTAATACTATATTAGCAATTTTAACGTGTTCTTGTGGTTCTCTATCAAAAGTAGAAGCAATTACTTCTCCACGTACACTACGTTGCATATCGGTAACCTCCTCAGGACGCTCATCTATAAGAAGAACGATTAAATATACCTCTGGATGATTTGCAGCAATAGCATTTGCAATATCTTTAAGCAACATTGTTTTACCCGTTTTAGGCTGTGCTACAATCATACCACGTTGCCCTTTTCCTATTGGAGAGAACAAATCGATTATACGAGTTGAAATTGTACTTTGCTTTTCGGCTAATTTAAATTTTTCAGAAGGAAAAACTGGAGTTAAATGTTCGAATGAAACACGATCGCGAACTACTTGAGGATCATGTCCGTTTATTTTTAGAACTCGAACTAATGGGAAAAACTTTTCTCCTTCTTTAGGAGGACGCACTACTCCTTTTACTGTATCACCTGTTTTAAGACCAAACAATCTGATTTGTGAAGTTGATAAATAAATATCATCTGGAGAAGCTAAATAATTATAATCTGAAGAACGTAAGAATCCGTAACCATCCGGCATCATTTCCAGAACACCTTCACTTTCGATAATTCCGTCAAACTCAAAATCAGAGTCTCTGAAATTATTCTTTTTATTCTTAAAGTTTGGATTTTGATTACCATTATTCCCGTTTTGATTTGGATTTTGATTCGGGTTCTGGTTTGGATTTTGATTCTGCTTATTCTGGTTCGGATTTGTCTTTTTTACCTGAACTGGTGCTTCAGTTTTTTCCGATGTAGCATTTGTTGGAGTCTCATTTTCAGTTTCAGATGAATTTTCATTTGAAATTTCTGCTTCTGGCGCAACCTCTTTAGCTGCTTCTTTTTCCTTTTGTAAAGCGACCTTTTTTTCGTAGGCCGATTTATTGAATTTTATAATTTTTGATCCTTTTTTCTCAGGAACAATCTTTTCTGATGTTTGAACAGGTTCAACTGTTTCTATAGATTCTGCTTCTGGAGCAATTAGTGCTATTGGAGTATCAAGAATTTCAGTTGGTTTACTTTCTTTTTCTTCTTCAAAAACTAAATTCTTTTGAACTGTATTCTTTTGTATAGCTGCTTTTTTAACTGGAACAATTCGAGCTCTTTTAGGCTTATCATCTTCAACAACTTCATTTTCTTTTTGAACAACTGGCGGTTGCACAGTCGTTTCTTGATGTGCTAAAATCTGACTTATTAATGTGTCCTTTTTTACACCGTTAAATTTTATTGTTTTAGCTAACTTAGCTATTTCTTGAAGCTCAGAAAGCTTCATTTCTTTTAATGCAGAAATATCAAACATGAATGTTCTATGAATTTAATTAATTTTCGGAAATACTGTAAAAGAATAGGTAGTACTGTTTTTTTTTTGAATCAACCGCAGTATGAAGTGCTTACGGTATTGTGATGCAATAATACGAATAAAATTTTATCATACAATAGTATTTGTAAAAAAGAAAATATATTTTTGTAAAACAATAATCAAGAAAATGATACAACGAATTCAAACTATATATTTACTTTTAACATTTGCGGTTACTATATTAATGACTTTCGTTCCGCTTTGGACAACAGCAGATGCTAAGCCTTATTATTTCATGCAAAATCAACTTTACGTTGTTTTACTAGGTTTAAGTGCTATGTTATCTATCGTAAGTATTATTTCATATAAAAAGAGACAAAACCAGTTTGTCATGGGCAGACTAAATATAATATTAAATTTAATTTTATTAGGATTGTTTGTATATCATTCACTAAATGTATCTGGAGAAACACCTGCTGTTTCTGAGAAAGGTATTGGGATGTTTCTACCTATAGTTGCTATCGTATTATTAGTGTTAGCTAATAAAGCCATCAAAAAGGATGAAGATCTTGTAAAATCTGTGGATAGATTGAGGTAAACCTATAAACTTAATTTATTTTGTGCGAAGAAGACCCGAATTATATAATTCGGGTTTTTTTGTGGGAAATATCAAGATTTTTGCACTACTATGATTAAATTAAGCCCTATAAACACTTATAGTCCCTTATTTTTTCATAAATTTGAAACGAATAGTTATCATTTTTATGAAAGACAAAATACGAGTACATCTAGCCGATGATCATCAGGTACTTATTGACGGGCTTACCAATTTATTACATACCGTTTCTGACTTTGAGGTTGTAGGCTCTTCTTTGAACGGAATGAATATTTTTGATGATGTATCTACAAATAACACTAGTATCTTAGTTCTAGATATTAGTATGCCTCAAAAAGATGGTATCGAAGTCCTTAAAGAATTCTCAGAAAAAGGTTTTCCCTGCAAAGTAATAATCCTTTCTAGTTATGATGATTTAAAAATCATTAAAGAGGTAATGAATCTTGGAGCCAGTGGTTATCTAACCAAAAAATGTGCTGGCGAAAATATCATTGAGGCTATTGAAGCTGTTAATAAAGGTGAAGAATATTTTTGCGACTCAGTTAGAGAAAAAATATTTACCACTTTTACAAGAGGTAATCCTAAACTCAACGAACGTACGCGAGAAGAAAATTCTATATTAAGCTCACGTGAACTTGAGATTATCACATTGATTTCTCTTGAATATAGTGGAAAAGAAATTAGTGAATTGCTTTTCATCAGTACTAATACTGTCGAAACTCATCGCAAGAATATCATGAAAAAATTAAAAACAAAAAACACTATTGGTCTCGTAAAATATGCGATTAAGAACAATTTGATTAAATCATAAACATAAAAAGTGCTTCAGAAACTGAAGCACTTTTTTTATTCTTTACTAAATTAATTTACGCCTTTTTATTTAAGTTAATTAGCAATAGATTTTATTAACCTTCTCCCTTTCCTCCTTTATCAATATCTACCTTTTCTTCTATTGGCTCTTCTGGTTGATTTTCATCTTCAGGAGTTGGTTCACCTCCAGTATTAGTGTTTGGATCTTCTCCTGCTAAATTGTAATTTTCTTCTCCTTCTAAAAATTGTTTTGACATTTGTTATTTTATTTAAATTAATTAATCCCAAATCATTTTAAGACACTTTGGGCTCTGTCTTTATTATTTAGTGAATTACACCTTTTTATCTATTTTTGTCAGAATTTAAGCTTGATATACCTAAAATAATCTTTAGGATCTTCTGGTAAATTACTGAATTCTATGGTACTTATAATACTCCCTAAATGACCTATTTTTATACAAACAAGCATTACAGCTATCTCAGATACCATCAACACATCTATTTAGTCTTTAATTACTTACAAATTAAATTCGTAAATCTATTCATAAAAAGCCTTAATTAACCAGAAACATTACCTACACAATAATAACTTTTTTTTTTCAATCATAAAGGGATTTAATTATTAAATTTGGAGCTAAAATGTTAGAAATTCTTATCTATAAAATAACAGTCGTATTAAATGCATAAAACTCAATTTTTCTCATTACTCATTATATTACTAATATGTTTTAGCACCGACTCTTACTCTCAAAATAAGCCACTTCCAAAAAATGAAATTGATAAATTAATAAAAGAAGCTGTTAGTAACTGGAAAACTAACAATTATGAGAAATCATTGAAGCAATCAAGAATTGCCTTAAAACAAGCAATTGACATTAATGACAACTATCTTATCGCATACTCTTACAATACAATAGGCCTAAATTTTGATGATTTAATCATGCTCGACAAAGCTTTAGTTTTTTATCAAAAAGCACTATATTACGCTGATAAAACTAACGACAATAAATTAAAAGCCAAAATCCATAACAATCTGGCAAACACCTATTTTTTCTATAAAAAAGAGTACCAAAAAGGGATTAATCACTATAAAAAATCACTTGAATACAGCCAGAATTCACCCGAAAATTCAAGAATATATCTTAAAAAACTTAATATTACCTGGGCCTATTTTGAGATTAAAAATTACGACAAAGGTTTAGATTATTTAAATTATATAAATGAATTTAAACAATATGGAGATGAGTCAACTGAGGTTGCATTAAATATGCTAAATGCGATATATAACGATCATAAAAACGATACAATAAAAGCAAATGCTTTTTTTACGAAAGCAATTGCACTAGGAAATAAAAGTCATGAAAAATTTGATTTAGCAAAAACACATGAAAAATACGCAGATTTTTTATTCAGAAATCACAACTACAAAAAAGCATATCAAAACATAATTCGACTCAACACCCTCAACAAAGAACTTACTGAGTCTATAGAATTAAAAAAGACAAAACTTGTAGGTGTTAATCTTGAATTAGATGAATACAAAAGAGAAGTTGATAAAATTGAATCTCAATATAAAACCAAACAACAATCTTTATTAAAGGAACAATCCCGCAACAAAAAAATTGTTAGCATTATGTTTTCCTTATTTATTGTTACTATCATCTTATTCTATTTTTTCTATCAAAATACCAAACTTAAACAGAAAAACAGACTTAAAGATGTACAGAGCAAAATACAACAAAACATCATTAATGCCAGTATTGACGGTCAGGAAAGTGAGCGCAAAAAAATAGCATTATTTTTACATGACAACATTAGTGCATTATTATCTACGGCAGGAATGCATCTGAACGTTTTTTCGACTCAAAACGAACCTGTATCTGAAGAAATTCTTAAAACAAAATTCATTCTCGAAGAAGCGCATGATAAAGTACGTGATTTATCTCATGAACTTTTACCTACATTATTAGTTCGCTTTGGTTTGTTTTATGCTCTTGAAGATTTGTGCGAAAAAAATTCGAACTCGACTCTTCTTTTTGAATACTCCTGTACAATTCCCCCGAAGACTCGTTATCATGAAAAATTCGAAATGAGAATCTACTTTATAATTTCAGAACTTTTAAATAATATCATAAAACACAGTGAGGCTACCATTGCCAGTGTTTCGTTAGTAGAGAATAATTCGAATCTTATTATTAATGTAAATGATAACGGAAAAGGCTATAATACCAATGAATTTAACATCGCTGAAGGCTTTGGTCTGAATCAAATTAGAGCAAGAATAAAAAATTTGAAAGGAGATATCGAAGTTATTTCCAAAATTGACATGGGAACCTCAATAAAGATAGATGTTCCGATAATGTCTGAATCGTAATTTAATCCTAAAAACTGGTTTTATATAAATCATCAAATATTAAATTACTTACTATTGTATTCTATATTAACATGTCACGTTTTGAGCATCAATTAAACATCAATAGCAATAAAATTAATTATTAAATTTGAACCCTAATCTTTGAAATTACATATATAATAATCATTATATTAAATGCACAAAAATCGAATTGTCTTATTACTCGTCATATTGCTAATTTGTTTAAGCAACAAATTTTACCCTCAAAGCAAGCCTCTTTCTAAAAAAGAGACAGAAAAACTTTATGATGAAGCTGTAAAATTTATGCGTGAAGGACAATACGAAAAATCCCTAACACTATCCCGTCTTACTTTAAACTATGCAATCGCTGCTAATGATCCAAATCTTATTGCAAAATCATACAATACAATTGCTGCCAATTTTGATGAATTAACAGAACCTGACAAAGCCTTATTTTATTACAAAAAAGGATTAATATATGCCGAGAAAACCAACAATGGCGAACTTAAGAATTGGCTTTATAATAATTTAGGTAATATTTACTGCTTTAATAAAAAGGAATATGAAAAAGGAATTTCTTATTATAAAAAGTCTCTTTTTTACAGTACTAAAATAAAAGACTCGGTACAAGTAGTTTTTACAAAACTAAATATTACTTGGGCTTATTTTGACATTGGTGGTTATAAAGACGGTTATCCTTACTTAAGTTACATTAATAAGTTCCACTCAAAACATGGTGATGCTTCTACTTTGGTAGTATTAAATATGCTTAACGGTATGTATTACAATCATGAAAACAATAACAAAAAAGCAGATTTATTTTTTAAAAAAGCAATAAAAATTGGTCGAGAAGGAAATGAAAAATCAGATTTATGTTTCACTTATCAAGAATATTCTAAGTTTTTATCAAAAATAGGAAAATCTAAAGAAGCCTATGACAATCTAGCTCTTTATACTACTTTAAACGAAGAACTAAATAATGAAGATAAATTACGAAAAGTAGATGTTGCTGGTCTTAACCTAGAAGTAGATCAATACAAAAGAGACATTGATAAAATAGAATCGCAGTACAAATCAAAACAACAATCTTTATTATCGGAGCAATCCCGTAACAAGAAAGTGGTTAGTATTATGGTTTCTCTATTTGTTATTAGTATCATCTTGTTTTATTTTTTCTATCAGAATACTAAACTGAAACAAAATAACAGACTAAAGGATATTCAAAGCAAAATACAACAAAACATAATCAATGCCAGTATCGACGGTCAGGAAAGTGAACGAAAGAAAATTGCTTTATTCTTACACGATAATATTAGTGCCTTATTATCTTCGGCAGGAATGCATTTAAATGTTTTTTCGACTCAAAACGAACCTGTTTCTGAAGAAATTCTTAAAACAAAATTCATTCTGCAAGAAGCTCATGATAAAGTACGTGATTTATCTCATGAACTTTTACCTACATTATTAGTTCGATTTGGTTTGTTTTATGCGCTGGAAGATTTATGCGAAAAGAATTCTAATTCGACGATACTTTTTGAGTATTCTTGTGCTATTCCATCGAAAACCCGATACAATGAAAAATTTGAAATGAGAATCTATTTCATCATTTCGGAACTTTTAAACAACATTATAAAACATAGTGAAGCTTCTCTTGCTAGTATTTCGTTAGTTGAAGAAAATGGCCACCTGATTGTCAATGTAAATGATAACGGCAAAGGATATAAAACAAATAAATTTCATATCGACGAAGGCTTTGGTCTAAACCAAATTAGAGCCAGAATAAAGAATTTAAAAGGTGAAATAGCAGTTATATCTAAAATTGATATTGGTACCTCTATTAGAATAGAAGTTCCAATAGTAAACCTGGTATAAATTAATTACGTTTCTCGATTTCTATAATTTCTAAATCTTTTATTTTATCTCCGTCTATCACAAATCGCAACATCGTGCGCACTTGATGAAAACCACTTTTACCCGCAGCTCCAGGATTCATATGCAGCAAATTATTCTTTTTATCGAACATTACTTTTAAGATATGTGAATGTCCGCATATAAATAATTTAGGAGGATCAGAAGCCATTTCTGCTTTTATAGCAGGACTATACTTTCCGGGATAACCACCAATATGAGTAATCCAAACCGAAACATCTTCGCACATAAAACGATTGTTTAAAGGAAATTCTAATCGTGCCTTGGCATCATCAATATTTCCATAAACACAACGTAATGGTTTTACTTTTTTTATAGCATCGGTAACCGATAAATCTCCAATATCTCCCGCATGCCACACTTCATCGGCTTGGGAAACGTATTTTAAAATTGTATCATCAATATGGCTGTGCGTATCGGAAAGTAGGAGGATTTTTTTCATTATAGGTACAAAGGTTCTGAGTTGCAAAGGTACAAAGGTTTTCTTTAAAGATGCTAAGGTTCTGAGGGGCTAAGTTGCTGAGTTTTTTAATAAAAAAATCCGATTCGCTTTCGCAAATCGGATTTCAAACTTTGTGTTAGACGCACTTCTGTCCGTCACTACGTTATACGATGTCTTTTACATTTCATCTCTAACGTTTTACATTTTACAATAGTTACTATTTCTTAGGAATTTTAACATCTTTAGAATCTTTGGTATCTATCATTTCCATTAGTTTTAATCCTAACAAACCACTGATCGAACCATCAGAACCACCGTTTCCGGAAATTAAAACATCAGGAATTATTTTGATGTTTCCTTTTCCAATTTCCTCGGTAACTTTATATCTGGTAAAATTATCTCCACCCATCGCGCTAACCTGAAGTTGGTACGATTCTGCAGTCGATTTACCAATTGCCATAATTTTCTCTGCTTCGGCTAAACCTGTTTTAGAAATCCTTTCCGCTTCTGCACTTGCGTTCAATTTGGTAGCCTCAGCTTGTGCTCCTGCTCTTGCTTTTGTTGCTTCAGCTTCCGCATTGGCACGCATTTTTGTAGCTTCGGCTTCGGCGTTTACATTCAGTTTTAAACTGGTTGCATCTCCTTCAGCTTTCTTCACGGTTGCATCTGCGGTACGTTGTGCAATTTCTACACTTTGCGAAGCACGCACAATTTCTTTCTGCATATCTGCAATCGCGGTTTCTTTCTCCATTCCCTGGCGTTGTTCCTGCGCCATTCTTTGAGTTTGATATGTTTTTTGCTCCTCTTCTGCTAATTTTCTATCTGTCAAAGTTTTCATCAATGAATCTGGCGGAACGATATCTCCAATCAAAGTATCAACAGCATTTACATTATATTCATCAAGAACTAATTTAATATGATTTTTAGCCGATTCCTGACGTTCTTTTCTTGTAGACAAGAAAGAAATAACATCGCTGTCTTGTGCCGAGTTTCTGAAATAGTTACCAATTGTAGGCTCTAAAACCTGAGAAACTAAGTTATTCATGCTTCCAAAACGAGCAATTACTTTTGGCGCTTCGGCAGCCGGAACGTGAATAATTTGCGCCACATCCAGATTAAATGGAAAACCATCTTTTGAACGAACAGTAATCGTAGAAAGATTTTTATCTAAATCATGCGACTCGCTTCTGGCATTTGCCCAGTTCAAAACCAAGTTGGTTGTTGGAACTGCTTCTAACTTAGTCGTATATTTATTTAAGGCATATTTTCCAGGTCCAAAAGGTTCCATCCAAACACCACGTTGTCCTTTTGAAACAATGTTTCCGTGTTTAAAAGTATCTCCGGTAACATCTTGACCATCTTCTCCAATATACGAAATAACAACTCCAACATATCCAATAGGCACATCAGTCATTGGATTTTGTTCTATCAAGATTCCCCATGTATTAATATAGTACGATCCTGCCAACATTACCTGAGGCTGTAAACCACGATTTCCACCAGTATCCAAAAACTTGTCAAAATCCTGAAAGTTATTATGACCTTCAACAAATTTTCCTGCAATTTGTCCTTGCGGAATTGGTTCTCCGTCAAGCGCTGTTACAATACCAATCATGTTCTCATAAATCTTGATTTGGTCTGCAATTACAATTTCGAACAAGAACGTATTTATACGATACGAACCTGTGGTAATAAAAGCAGTCTGACGTCCTTTTTGTCCGCCATTGTCCAGGAAAAAAGTAGCATCCTGAAAGTTGTCACTTTCTACTTTTCGGGCTAAGATTCGACCGGTTGGAATTTCCTTTCCGTCTTTACTTAAAACGAGTCCAATTTTTCCTTCCGGAATAACTGTAAATCCAGTCATATCTATCGAATATTGCCAGATCCACATTCCCCAGTATAAACCCGGAGCAAGTGTTTTTGCCTGATAACCTGCTTCTCCTTTTGTCGCAATAATACGACCATCAGGAAGCGATTTATCAGTTCCGAACAAAACGAATTTTTTAGTCACAAGACCAATCTTATCCTCTGGAACCATCACCATTCCGAAGAAAACACGTAAAATAAATTTGTAAAAAACGATGGAGAATAAGATTAAAATTATCCACCAATAAGAAGTAATTTCATTCATAGTTTTGATATATTAGATTACAAACATAGCAGAAATACTTCCTGTTAAAATGAAATATTTTCAAAATTAACTTTTGTTAATTTTTCTTAAATAATGCTAAAAAAAGCCCCTGATTAAATCGTTAGAATTGTCAATTTCTGACACGATTTTTTACTGAACAAACTATGATTGGTATTTTTGATTTTAACAGTTTTTTGAGGAAGGTACATAGGTTCAGAGAAGCAAGGGTTCTTTAATTAGGTTCAAAGGAACAGAGATGCAAAAGTTTTCTACAGGAAAACATAAACATTGTGTCTTTGTTTATTTTCATATCTAACGTGAGACGCACTGCGGTGCGCCTCTACGAATAACCGATAAAAATGATTACACATCGTATAGACAAAAACCTTATCCCGTTGTGTTAGACGCACTGCGGTGCGTCTCTACAATGCGTCCCTAAAAAAACCTTAAAACCTCAGTACCTTTGCACTTTTGCATCTCTGTTCCTTTGAACCTTTTTTGTACCTTTGCATCTTAGAACCTCTGCACCTTAAAATGAGATATTTTATACAATTTGCATACAACGGCACACATTATCATGGTTGGCAATTTCAGCCTAATGCGTCATCAGTTCAGGAAACTTTAAACAAAGCACTTTCTGTTTTATTAAATACTCCTATTAATTTAATGGGGGCTGGTCGTACTGATACTGGTGTTCATGCCAAAGAAATGTTTGCTCATTTTGATTATGATTCTCCTATTGTCGTTCCGAATTTGGTTCACAAACTCAATTCTTACTTACCAAAAGACATTGCTATTTATGATGTTATCTTGGTTCAGGACGAAGCGCATTGTCGTTTTGATGCAACCAAACGTACTTATGAATATCATATTAATACAGTCAAAGATCCTTTTCTGGAGGAACTTAGTTGGTATTTTCATCAATATCTGGATGTTGCTTTGATGAACGAAGCTGCTAAAATTTTGTTAAATCACACCGATTTCCAATGCTTTTCGAAGGTGAACACTGATGTAAATACATTTGATTGTAGTATTTTTGAAGCGTATTGGAAAACCGAAGATAATAAGCTGATTTTTACCATTTCGGCCAATCGTTTTTTACGAAATATGGTTCGCGCCATTGTTGGTACTTTGATAAACATTGGTTTACACAAAATTACGCTGGATGATTTTGAAAATATCATTGCTAGTAAAAACCGAGACAAAGCAGGTTTTTCGGTTCCGGCACACGGATTGTATTTAACTAAGGTTGTTTACGATTATTTATAGTTTTAAGCTATAGGCAGTAAGCCTAAAGCCTAAAGCCTAAAGCAAAAAAAATAAAATGAAAGCAAAAGCATTTGATACTGGCCTCTTCAAACGAATTCTTACTTATACTAAACCTTACAAATGGCGCTATAATGGTGTAATCATTTTTGCGGTTTCGCTCTCTATATTTGCCGCTCTTCGCCCCTATTTGCTTAAGCAAACGGTGGACGGATATATTAAAACTCACGACCAATTGGGTTTACTTTTTTATGTAACCTTAATGGGAATTGTGCTTTTACTGGAGGTTTTCTCGCAGTTTTATTTTGTGTATTGGGCAAACTGGTTAGGTCAGGATATTGTAAAGGATATCCGCACGAAGTTGTTTAAACACATTTTGAGTTTTAGAATGAAATATTTTGACCTTGTACCTGTAGGACAATTGGTTACTCGTTCGGTTTCGGATATTGAGTCGATTGCCAGAATCTTCAGCCAGGGTTTATTTATGATTATTAGCGACTTGATGAAAATGCTTGTTGTGCTAATTTTTATGTTTTATATGAACTGGAAACTTACTTGGATTGTGGTTATTGCCATGCCTATTTTGGTTTACATCACTCGTATTTTTCAGCGTAAAATGCAGGTTGCTTTTGAGGAAGTTCGAACTCAGATTGCCAACATGAACTCGTTTGTACAGGAGCGTGTTACGGGTATGAAAATTGTTCAGCTTTTTAATCGTGAGAATGCTGAGTACGAAAGTTTCAAGGAAATAAACGGTAAACATAAAAAAGCATGGATAAAAACTATTTTATATAACTCGATTTTCTTCCCTATTGCCGATATTATTTCGTCACTTACATTGGGTTGCATTGTCGTTTTTGGTGGATTTAAAATCCTGAATGGCGATAACTTTACGACTTTTGGGGATTTATTCTCCTACACGATGTTTATCGGGATGTTATTTAATCCGTTGCGTCAGATTGCGGATAAATTTAACGAGATGCAATTAGGAATGATTGCTGCCAATCGTGTTTTTGATATTATCGATACTCAAGACCATATTCAGGATACTGGAACTATCGAAGCTCCTATTTTCAACGGAAGTATCGAATTTAAGGACGTTCGTTTTGGATATATCCCAGAGGAGGAAGTTATTAAAGGCATTGATTTATCGGTTGAAGCCGGACAAACTATAGCTATTGTAGGTTCGACTGGTGCAGGAAAATCGACTATTATAAACTTACTGAATCGCTTTTATGAAATTAATAGCGGAACAATTTGTATTGACGGTCATAATATAGAGAACTATACGCTGGCTTCATTACGCAAGCAAATTGCGGTGGTTTTGCAAGATGTATTCTTGTTTGCCGATACGATTTACAATAATATTACGCTTAATAATCCTGAGATAACCAAAGCTAAGGTTGTAGAAGCTGCCAAAGTAATTGGAGTACATGATTTTATTATGAGCTTGCCTGATAATTATGATTTTGATGTTAAGGAACGTGGTGTAATGCTTTCTTCTGGTCAGCGCCAATTAATCGCTTTCTTGCGTTCGTATGTGAGTAATCCGAGTATTTTAATATTAGATGAGGCAACTTCATCTATAGATACCTACTCTGAAGAATTAATCCAGCGTGCTACCGAAACGATTACCAAAGGCAGAACTTCGATTGTTATTGCGCATAGATTGGCAACGATTGTAAACGCCGATAAAATTGTGGTTATGGATAAAGGTCTTATTGTAGAGCAAGGAACGCATCAGGAATTGATAAATCGTGCCGAAGGGTTTTACAAAAACTTATATGACTCGCAATTTGTGATAGCAAATTAATTTAGAACTCTGTTTTAATTACTGCTGTTTTCGTAAAATAAAGGTGATTATTTACTTAATTTTAGCAAATTAAATCACTTTTATTTCAATCTCTGTGAAATAGCCAATGTAAATTGACCTTGAAATAAAAATTAAACCTTTTTTTAAAATAAATCCTTAAATTCGCAATCTCTATTCATTGTTAAAAAATAGAAAATGAAATGCGTTTTATACAGCTTTCAATTTTAAAAATAAAATAAATACTTAAAAAATGAAATACGACGTTATTGTTTTAGGAAGTGGTCCAGGCGGATATGTAACTGCCATTAGAGCATCACAATTAGGCTTTAAAGTAGCCGTAGTTGAAAAAGAAAACCTAGGTGGTGTATGCTTAAACTGGGGTTGTATTCCTACCAAAGCATTACTTAAATCGGCTCAGGTTTTTGATTATCTAAAACACGCTTCCGATTACGGATTGACTGTTTCTGAATTCGATAAAGATTTCCCTGCGGTTGTACAACGTAGCCGTGGAGTTGCGGAAGGAATGAGCAAAGGTGTTCAATTCTTGATGAAGAAAAATAAAATTGACGTTATAGATGGTTTTGGTAAACTTAAACCAGGAAAAAAACTTGACGTTACTGATAAAGATAATAAAGTTACAGAATATAGCGCTGACCATATTATTATTGCTACAGGTGCTCGTTCTCGTGAGTTACCTAACTTACCTCAGGATGGAGTAAAAGTAATAGGATACCGTCAGGCAATGACTTTACCTACTCAGCCTAAATCTATGATTATTGTAGGTTCTGGAGCTATTGGAGTTGAGTTTGCACATTTTTATAACTCAATGGGAACTGAAGTTACTATTGTAGAATTTATGCCAAACGTTGTTCCTGTAGAAGACGAAGATATCTCTAAACAATTTGAGCGTTCTTTGAAAAAAGCTGGAATTAAAATCATGACTAACTCTTCTGTAGAGCGTATTGATACAACTGGTGCAGGTGTAAAAGCATTTGTTAAAACTGCAAAAGGTGAAGAAGTTCTTGAGGCTGACATCGTTCTTTCGGCTGTTGGAATTAAAACTAACATCGAAAACATTGGTCTTGAAGAAGTAGGTATCGCTGTAGACAGAGATAAAATCTTGGTAAATGCTTACAACCAAACTAATATCCCTGGATATTATGCTATTGGTGATGTTACTCCTGGACAAGCTTTGGCTCACGTAGCTTCTGCTGAAGGAATTAACTGTGTAGAAAAAATTGCTGGTTTACACGTAGATCCAATCGATTACGGAAACGTTCCTGGTTGTACTTACGCAACTCCAGAAATTGCATCTGTAGGTTTAACTGAAAAACAAGCTAAAGAAAAAGGATACGAATTAAAAATTGGTAAATTCCCATTCTCTGCTTCAGGAAAAGCTAAAGCTGCTGGAACTCCAGACGGTTTTGTAAAAGTAATTTTTGATGCTAAATATGGCGAATGGTTAGGATGCCACATGATTGGTGCTGGTGTTACAGATATGATTGCTGAGGCAGTTGTAGCTCGTAAACTAGAAACTACCGGACATGAAATCTTAAAATCTATTCACCCTCACCCTACAATGAGTGAGGCTGTTATGGAAGCTGTTGCTGATGCATACGGCGAAGTAATTCACTTGTAATATTCCCTTAGTTAAGAATATAATTTTCAATCTAAAATCCGATTTGCGAAAGCAAGTCGGATTTTTTTTATGATTTACTTTTTTTAATTAATTCTAAAACCCTGTCCTAACACGTAATAAAAAAATTACTAGCACGTTCTTATTATATAATATTTAAATTTACTTAATCTAATAAAACTCAACTAAATGAAAAAGCAAATCGTAACACTGATAATGGCAGGGCTATTAATGGCGAGCTGTAAAGATAAAGATGCCATGAAACAAGATACAGTAACGCAAGATACAATTGTAACTCATGATGAACATACATCACAAAATTCATTAGATTGGGTTGGTACCTATAAAGGAATTATACCATGTGCAGATTGTGAAGGAATTGAGCAGGAAATAACAATAAATGACGACAAAACTTTTTCTATAAAAGAAACATATCTGGGTAAAACAAAAGATAATAAATTTACCGATGAAGGAACAACTACATGGAATAAAGAAGGAAACATAATCACGACTATAACTAAAGATAAAACCAGAACAACATCTTACTTAGTGGGAGAAAGAACACTAACACAGCTTGATATGGACAATAAAGAAATTACTGGTCCTCTTGCTAAAAATTATATTTTAAATCAGATAGAACCTAAATAGAAAGTCCATTTTATAATTGGTATTAATTCTATTTCTGAAATATTTTAAAATCCGATTTGCAAAAGCAAGTCGGATTTTTTTTATGATTTTACTTCTCGATAATGTCAAGTAAAAGTTTCTATTTTGTTAATTCACATACTTCACATAAAACCAATAAAATATTAACCATTTCATACAAATTTGAAGAATGTTTTATCATAATAAAGTCTTATTTTCGCACCACCAAATCTAACCCTCAGTACTAATATGAAAAAGATCTTCTTTATTATTACAATTACCTTATTTTCATTAAATAGTTTTTTTGCTCAAACAAAAAATGCAGTAAGTTCAACCTCTGAACCTCAAAATGTTTTTTCGAAATCATATGATTATGTAAATGACTTCGAAAAAATATTATCTCCAAGTCAAATAGCAGCTTTAAAAAATACTTTAAAATCTTGCGAGACAAGCTCGGGTCATAAAATTATTCTTGTTACAACTCCTTCAATAAAACCTTATTCTGATATTCCTGAGTACTCATTGGATCTGAATACTTATTTAGCCAATAAACTAAAACTAAACACAGCCGTTTTAATTGTTTTTAGTAAAGAGTTGAGACAAATCCAGATACAAGGTAGTGACCAGGTACATAACACACTTAATTATGACGAAACTAAAGATATTATATCTAGCTATGCCTTACCAGAATTTAAAAAAGGTGATTTTTATAAAGGTTTAGAAGTATCTGTTTCTGAAATAATCAAAAA
>NZ_NCWQ01000062.1:0-48523 GCF_002156885.1 Flavobacterium sp. AJR
AAGGTTAAAAGTGAAGTAAAACCTTCTAAAGTTTTTAAATCACTCAATGAGCAACAATTAGAATATGTTGTTGGTGGACCAGTTGCTTCTAGAGGTACGGTAACTACAGTGCAATCAGGAGGATAGTTTTATAATGAAAATTATATTTATCAAAGTTGAATAAAAATCGAAGTCTGTAATTTATATTATGGACTTTTTTTATAACATATTACGGATGATATTTGTAAGAATTAACCGCCTTATATTGTTTTTATGCGATTAAAAGCAAATAAATAAGATAAACTACAGGTTTTTAACGTGTTATTTGTTAATGATTAAAAGTTATTAAGAAAATGTTTGTTATATTTGAAATAGAAATAAAGTGTTGTCCATCCCGCATTTTTAGGCGAATATCTTATTTCTGTGAACTTATTTATTAACCATTGATAGGTTCCAAACCTATAAACTAACTAACTTTAAAAATTATGAGTACAACAAATTTAAACGTTGAAGGTAATGAAGTAATTACCATGCCTCCAGGAACCAAAATTTTTTCTGAAAATAATAATCCTGAGATAGGAAAAGTAACTTTTCCTGAAAGAAAATCTAAAGGACTTTTGTCTCCATTTGTAGAAGCATATTATAATGCAGAGAGTGATACGCTCTCCATAAATATTGTTGCTTATGTTGATTTGGATAAAAGAAATGAGGTTTTTCAATATGATATTTTTCAAAATTGCTATATCGATGTTGAGGGACAACCCCAATTGCAGTTTTTTATAGCTTACAATATGCCTGAACAGGATGCGTGTACATTCTCTGTTCATGAACTTAAATTTAATGCCAATCCATATGGGTTTATCGGTGAATTTTCAAATTTAAAAACAGTCCAGACCTTTCTTTGGGATATAGATCCAATAGCATCTAGAGGAACAGAAACGACAGTTCAATCAATATAGTTGGTTATAGAATGTTAAAAGAAAAAAAAACAATACTAATTTTTTTTGTTATTTTTTTAATTTGCTTTCCTCTTATTCTTTTTTCTCAGGTTAATTTTAAAGATGATCTATTGAGAATAGAAATTAAAAAAAATGTAATAAAGTATAAGGGGGAAGTTAATTTTGATAAAGCTCAAAAATTCTTTTTAGAGAATAATTGGGACTCGACTTTAGTTTATTCTATGAAGCAACTTATCAAGATTAATGTCGTAGAATTAAAAGATTATTGTCATTATTTTAGAGCTGTTAGTTTTATAAGGAAAAAAATTTTTAAAGAGGCTAAAAATGAATTAAATCTTATTTCAAAAAAATTTGTCTTTTATCATAATGTGAATTTTTTTTTAGGAGAAATTGCTTTGCAACAGAATGAATTTGAACTTGCGTTGTCACATTTTGATTTCATTGAAAAGCTTTCTGAGGATGCTTATGATTTTGAAAAGAGTACTGTTTTACATAATATTGGACTGTGTTACTTACATCTTAAAAAGTTTGATAGGGCGGAAGAATATTTGTTCAAAAGTGCCAAATTACAAGAGACTAAAAAAGATGATTTAATACTAACTGGATTCTATATGGATATTGCTACTTTGTATTATGAACAATATAAAGACAATCAGGCAATTCCTTATTTTGAAAAAGCATATCACCTTTCTAAAAAAGTAAAATCATTTGGAATAAAAAAAACTGCTGCAATGAATATGGCAGTGGTAGAAGAAAATAGGAAAAATTTTCCTTTGGCCTTGGCCTATCGTAAAGAATACGAAAAGTGGAAAGACTCTTTAAACGATCAGAATAAAGTTTGGGCACTTGCCGATCTGGAAAAGAAATTTGCAGTAAAGCAAAAGCAAAAAGAAGTAAATATACTTGAAGCGGAGAATAAGATAAAAATAGCAGAGAGAAATAGTTTATTGTTTTCTTCTGTCCTATTGTTAATCTTGTTTGGAACAGGGGTATATTTTTACAGGCAAAAAATAAAAAATAATAAAATTATCCTGGCTCAAAAAGAAGAGTTAGACAAATTAAATGCTACAAAAGATAAGTTATTCTCTATAGTAAGTCATGATTTACGATCTTCGGTTAATGCTTTAAAAACAAGTAATAGCAAGTTAATTGAGAGTTTAGAAACCAAGAATTACACAGAGTTAGATGTACAACTACATAATAATAGTGCAATTGCTAACGGAGCTTATAATTTGCTAGACAATTTACTCAATTGGGCTTTGTTACAAACGAAACAAACCTATTTTTTTCAGGAATCGCTGCATTTGGCGACAATTGTAAAACATGTAGAATATAATTATAAGCCATTAATGATAAATAGAAACATCAGTTTTGAAAATAGAGTTTCTACTACCGATTATGTATTTGCCGATATGGATTCGCTTAAAATAATTATCCGTAATATATTAGATAATGCGATTAAGTTTACCAATGATAATGGCAAGATTTCGATTTATACACGAGATTCAGATGATGATTTTTGTTACTTAGTTGTCGAAGATACCGGATTAGGGATGAGCGCTTCTACGCAAGAAGAACTATTGAAAAAAACAGCATTACTTTCTAAAAAGAAAAATGATGATACAATAGGAACTGGATTAGGAATGCAATTATGCAAAAGTATGATCTATAAAAATGGCGGTAGATTAGAAATTGAGAGTGAAGAAAATGTTGGAACAAAAATAATTATAGTATTACAAAAGTTTAAAAATCATGGATAATATAAATGTGCTTATTATCGAAGATACTCCAGCAGAAAGCGATGCGCTTGTAAAAGTGCTTACCGCTAATAATTATAATATTGTAGGCATTGCGCCTACTTATAACGAAGCATTAGCGTTGTTTTATAACAATGCGATAGATGTTGTAGTTATAGATGTTTTTTTAGACGGAAAACCAGACGGAGTTACTTTTGCAGAAACAATTAATATTGTTCCTAATGGCTTAAAACCTTTTGTTTTCCTGACAAGTTCCAAAGATCGTCAGATTTTTGAAAGAGCTAAACTTACCAAACCATTTAGTTTTTTATTAAAACCATTTAACGAACTAGAAATCTTGTATGCCTTAGAAATGGCAGTCGAGAAGTTTTATGGTCAGACCAATGTTTTTGTTGGCGAAGAACAAGATACCGTTATAAGTGACGACTATCTTTTTATCAAAAAAAATAAAGCTTTAAAAAAAGTTAGAATTGAGGATATAGTCTATATAGAAGTTGAAGACAGATATTGCAATATAATAACAGACGTCGAAAAATTTGTAATCTTAATATCTCTTACCAAAATCATTCAGTTTTTGGACCCGGCTAAATTTAGTCAAACACACCGTAACTATATTGTAAATTTAAGCAAGATAGAAGAGATAATTGTCAATGATAATCTCGTTGTTTTAAAAGGAAACCACAAAGTTGTCCTAAGCGAGAAATACAGAGATTTCGTTAAAAAGTTTCGCGTATTGAGATAATCTTACTTTATATAATTCTCTACAACTAAAACCTCATTCATATTATATGAAGGAGGTTTTTTTGCTTATTTACTTTAGGGAAAAATCCCATACTACTTTTTTTACTTTTCATGACAATGATTTCCGTTCTCATGACATTTTCTTATTTACAGATTTAATTGTGCTATAGTTTTACTATAGGGAATTGATTAAAGCTAGCATAATTTAATTCTCCATGACTTCTTATTTGCTTGATAATTTATCAGGCAAGTAATTCATTAAATAGAGTTTTCGTGCTCTATTTAGAAACGTGGCGTTTCCGAAAAGCCTTATGAGTAGGACCAAGAACAATTAAATTATAACATTATGTCAAGTCAAACCCAAGTCTTAGAAAACCATGAGCCTATATTAGGTGGATGGACAGATTTTCGCAAACCTACAGCTGCAGATTTATTATTATTTAAACAAGCCTTAGAAGGTTATGTTGGAGTAAAATATATCCCTACGGCAGTTGCGACACAGGTGGTAGCAGGAATAAACTATCGTTTTAGATGTACTGCGTCAATTCCGCCTTCAGAGATTGCTTATGAAGCTATAGTGAAGATTTTTAAACCACTAGTTGGTGACCCGCATGTTGTGAAAATAACAAGGATTTAATACTCAAAAAAAGTTCAGTATCAATTTTTTAAAAAGTGATTTCTGAAGATTCTAAAGAGTAATTAAAGTAATTTAAACTATAGAAATTATGTCAAATAATGCCCTAATAAATAATACGGAGACACTACTGGGAGGATGGACACTTTATCATACTCCAACCCCAGAAGATTTACAAATATTCAGAAAAGCAATGAATGGTTTGCTTGGAGTGAAATATAATCCAACTGCAGTTTCGACGCAGGTTGTGGCAGGAACAAATTATCGTTTTAAATGTAATGCAACAGTTGTTTCATCCGGACTTCCTTATGAAGCTCTCGTTGAGATTTATGATCCATTGTCTGGAAATCCTGTTCTTACAGGAATAACACCGATTTAATATTTTTTTTGGAAAAGTGAAATTTTGAAACTATTTAAAAAGAAGCGAATCTGAAAAGTAAATAAATAATTTTTAAAAATGTATATTAAGGTAATTGGAATTGAATATTCAATTATCATAAAATAACATTACTTGTTGGTAAAAAATAAGATTGTAGAAAAAGAAAAGCCTGGAATTTCAGTTCCAGGCTTTCTTTGTTATATAGATTTGTAAGTACAAGAGTTTAATAGTCTCCTCTTTTCTTAAATCGAGGATCATCTCTTTTTATAAATTCAGTTTTTCTTCTTGGAGTTTCAATCTTAGGTAAACTTGCTTCCTCAGTTTTACTCGAAGGCTCAATAAGCTCATTCAATTCTTTAATTTCAGCATCCGTTAAATCACGGTAGCGGCCTACGGGAACATCAAGAGAAATATTAATAATACGAATACGCTTTAGGGCAGTAACTTCATAGCCTAAATATTCCGCCATTCTTCGAATCTGACGGTTTAAACCCTGAGTCAGGATAATCTTAAAGATATATTTGCTTATTTGCTCTACTTTACATTTTTTGGTTACCGTATCAAGAATAGGGACACCATTTCCCATTCGCTCAATAAAGCGATCCGTTATAGGTTTACTTACAGTTACAGTATATTCCTTTTCGTGATTATTTCTTGCACGCAGAATTTTGTTTACAATATCACCATCATTGGTCATAAATATTAAACCTTCACTGGCTTTATCCAATCTCCCAATTGGGAAAATACGTTTAGGATAATTAATGTAATCTACAATATTGTTACGAACCTCCAGATTAGTGGTACATTCAATTCCAGCAGGTTTATTAAAAGCTAAATAAACTGGTTTTTCGTGTTTTTCTACGATTAACTTTCCGTCTATGCGTACTTCGTCATCAGGTGAAACTTTAGTTCCCATTTCAGGTACAATTCCGTTTATGGTTACACGTCCTTCTTCGATTAGTTTATCAGCTTCACGACGAGAACAATATCCAGTTTCTCCAATGAATTTGTTGAGGCGTTTTAGATTTTCTTCCATAGTGCAAAAGTAGTCAAAAAATAGACATCTTAGATTGTTAGACCTTTTAGACTTCTTAGATTTTAGATTTTTCGAAATCTTAAAAAAAAAAAGCAAAATGCTTTTTTTTAACCTCAGAACCTCAGAACCTCAGAACCTCAGAACCTCAGAACCTCAGAACCTCAGAACCTCAGAACCTCAGAACCTCAGAACCTCAGAACCTCAGAACCTCAGAACCTCAGAACCTCAGTCCCGAAGCCTCGGGATCAGAACCTTTGTTCCTTTGCAACTTTGTCCCTTTGAACCTCCTAAAAAGGACTATCCTTCGGCATTTCTTTTCTGTCAAACATTCCGTAATCTCTTTTTACATCGGCAATTCTTAAATGGTAATCTTTAAAAATTTCTTGTCGCCCTTTAGACTGTGCATTACGATGCATTTCGAGATTTCTCCATTGTTGGATGCTTTCTTCATCTTTCCAAAATGACAAAGACAAAACTTTTCCAGGGTCATTAAAACTCTGAAATCGTTCTATAGATATAAAACCAGAAATTTTATCTAACTCAGGGCGCAAGCTTGCGGCGATGTCAAGATATTCTTGTTTTTTTTCTTCGTTAGGAATTACTTCAAAAATTACTGCTATCATGTTGTTTAATTTAAATTATTGAATCGAAATCCAGATGTTTTTAGGTAATCTGGCATTTATCATAGGTTCATACAGGATGTTACTTTCTAGAATTGCAATTGTATTATAATTATTAAATAAATATAATAAAGTCTCGGTTGTAAGATGAATCGAAAAGTATTTAGCCAGACACATATGACCTCCAATCCCAAAGGTAAGATTCTCATTATTATTGATTCTTTCGATATCAAAACTCAAAGGATTATCGAATTTTTTTGGGTCACGATTTGCAGCTGCAAGAACCAATAATAGGGTTTCATTTTTTTTAATTATAGTTTTATCTAATACAATATCCGTAATTGCAACTCTTCTTGTATTATGAATTGGTGGATCAAAGCGCAGGGTTTCAATAACTAATTTTTGTATCTGTGTTTTATTAATATTGTTTTTGGGTACTAGATTATGAGTATTAATAATTTGTAATAAAGAGTTACTCAAAAGACCTCTGCAAGCATCGTAACTTTGAATCAACAATCCAATTAAATTGCTTACAGATATTGTTATCGTTTCCTCGAAAGAAATAGTATGCGATTCGGATATTTTGTCTAGTAAAGGCTTATAGAAACTAAGACTTGATAAGTGCTTTTTTACTATTGAATAACTATTTTCTGAAATTTCATTAACTGCCTGAACTTGTTCTGCAGATTTATTTGGCAGCATCATTTTTACAAAAAGTTCTATTTTTTCAGAAATGAATTTGCAATCATTTTGCCCAAAGCCAAAGCTTTTTAAAATAACCAAAACAGGAAGCTTTTTGCAAACAGAATCAACCCAATCTATTTTGTTTTCGATTAAATCATTATCTAATAATTCGGCAATGATTTGATTAATGTCAATCGATTTCATGTTAGCAAATAAAAGCATTGCAGTTTCTTTTGCAATAGCATGTTGGATTCCGTTTGATAACCGGGATAAATGATTGATGATTTTTAAAGCATATTCATTAAGTTTCTGTTCGTTATTAGGATTAATAGTTGGGATATTTACGTTGAGACTATTTAGAATTTCTGTGCAGTATTCATGAGAATAAATTGCCCAAATTTGGTTTGCCTCATCCCAAAAGACAGGATGATCATCAAGCATTGTTTTATATATTGCATACGGGTCTTTAATATCCGATTGAAAGAATAAAGTAGGTGACATAGATTATGATTTTTAACAAAGTTATTTAACTTTACACGTAGATACTTCAGTTTAGAATTAACTATGATTGCATAAAATGGAAGAACAGTTTATAAAAATTGCAACATTAATCGGTGATCCAACCCGAGCATCAATTATGTGGGCGTTGCTCGACGGAAAAGCATTTACAGCTACAGAACTGGCAATTGTAGCCGATACATCGCCGCAAAATATAAGCATGCATTTAGGAAAGTTATTAGACGCCGATTTGCTTTGTGTCGAAAAACAAGGACGTCATAAATATTATCGATTTTCAAGTAAAGAAATTGCTTATGCTATCGAAGGAATGGCAAGCCTTATTCCTCCACAAGAAGTTTCGAGAAAAAAGAATACAGAAAAACTTCCGCCAATAAAACATTGCAGAACATGTTATGATCATTTAGCAGGGAAAATAGGTGTGGCTTTAACGAATAGTTTATTAGAGCAAAATATAATTATTGATACTAATAATGATTTTGAAATTAGTTCCGAAGGGATAAAATGGTTTTCGGATTTTGGTATAAATGTCGATGAGGTTAGGAAACAAAGGCGATTATTCTTGAAGCCATGTCTTGATTGGAGCGAAAGAAAAAATCATATGGCAGGATCTCTAGCTACGTCACTATTGAATAAAATGATAGCCAATGATTGGTTGCGAAAAACTGAAAATTCAAGAGCAATAATTATTACAGGAAAAGGAGAAAAAGAATTATATAAACAATTTAAAATAGTTGTTTAGACTTCTTAGATTGTTAGACCTTTTAGAACCTTAGAACCTAAGAAAACCTCTTTTAAGGAAACAAAAAAGCAACTACTTTTTGGTACAGCTCATCATCATGCATGCCGTGGCCTAAACCATTTGTAGCGATAAATTGGCTGTTTTTCCAAGTGCTGGCTATTTTTTCCCCTTCTTCAAAAGCGACTACGTTATCTTCGACATCGTGTGCAATTAATCCTTTGACAGTGAAATTTGAAGCGAATTTTTTTCCAGAGAAGTCTTCCAGTTTTAAGTTGAAACGATTTACAAAACGATTCTCTAAAAGCGGAACCATTTTTTCGTTTAGGCTTAACATGGAAATATAATTATTGATAAGAGTTTGTAAATCTGATGGAGCACCTAGAATAACCATTTTTTGAATACTGGTTTCTGGATATAAATGCTGGTGATATACACAAGCGGCTCCGCCTATAGAATGACCAATTATAATTGTAGGCTGGTATTTTTGTACAGCTTTGTTAATGAACTCTGCATAAAGAGGTACGTTGAATTCTTTACCGCTACTTTGTCCGTGAGCAGGCGCATCTATGGCAATAATAGTACTTCCTGATTGCTGTAAGTGTGGGAGTGTTTTTTGCCAGCGTGAAGCGTTACTTTCCCATCCGTGAACGAGTAATATTTTGGTGTCATTTCCTTCCCAAGTATAAGTCTGAAAATGGTGCTCGTTATGATGAAATGTTTCAGTTTTGGTATCTTGTAATATTTCTGGTAAGTTTTCTTTGCTTAATCTTCCTTCTCTTGGTTGGCTAAAAAGGGCGTATGAAATCTGCGCAGCTTTTTCTGGACGTACATAACTTAAAAAGTTAATATATTGCCCAACGGATTTTAATGTTATGAAACGAATACCTTCTTTAAGTCCCAAAATTGTAATTTTTAATATAAAAAAAGCCCCGAACTTCGAGGCTTTATATTCTTTAGAATTTAGAAAATAATAAATCCATTTTCTCTTTTTCTTCTTCTGCTAATGCACTATCAACTAGGATTCTTCCAGAATGCTCATCAGTGATGATTTTTTTTCTAGAGGCAATCTCTACTTGTGTTTGTGGTGGAATAGTAAAGAAAGAACCTGCAGATGCACCTCTTTCAATAGATACTACAGCCAAACCATTACGAACACTAGTTCTGATTCTTTTGTAAGCCGCTAATAAACGGTCTTCGATTAAAACTTCGTACTCAGCTGATTTCTCAGATAAGAAGATTTCTTCTTTTTGAGTTTCTGCCATAATCGCATCCAATTCAGATTTTTTGTGTTTTAGATGAGAAGATTTAGACTCTAGTCTTTCTTTTAAACCAGAGATTACTTCTTTTTTATGCTCAATAGAAACTTTCATTTCTTTGATTTGCTTTTCAGCTAATTGAATTTCTAATTCTTGAAATTCAACTTCTTTAGTCAAAGAGTTAAATTCTCTATTGTTACGAACTGATTCTTGTTGTTTTGTGTACTTTTTGATGGCTTCTTTGTGATCATCAATAGCATTTTTTCTAGTCTTGATTTGCTCTTCAACTATTTCTAGTTCGCTTTTCAATTTTTCTGAACGTGTGCCTAAACCTGCAACTTCATCTTCTAAATCTTCCACTTCTAATGGAAGTTCTCCTCTTACGTTTCTGATTTCGTCAATTCTAGAGTCAATTAGCTGTAAATCGTAAATTGCTCTTAACTTGTCCTCAACACTTAATTCTTTCGTATTCGCCATATTCTATAAGTACTTAACTGGATTTGTATTTTCTTCTGATAAAATGATTGCAAAATTAAGGATTTTTTTCCGAAGATAATCAACAATATAATTTTTTGTATAGCGTTCGCTTTCAAAATGTCCAATATCGGCTAATAGTAATCGATTTTCGGCTTCGTAAAACTGATGGTATTTTAAATCGGCTGTCAAAAAAGCATCGGCTCCAGCCTGAATTGCATTTTTTATGGCAAAACTTCCAGATCCGCCAAGTACAGCAACTTTATGAATTTTTTTGCCTGTATAGGCAGAATGTCTAATACCGTCTGCTAACATTTTTTCTTTTACAAAAGGTAAAAAGTCTGTTTCGTTCATCGGAGTTTCAAATTCTCCAATCATGCCTAAACCTATGTTTTGATGTGCATTTTGTAAATCATAAATCTCATAAGCAACCTCCTCATAAATATGATTGGCAAACAAGGCTTTCAGGATTTTTGATTGCAAGTGTTTTTCAAAAACAACTTCGATCTTTATTTCATTCCCAGTATGTAATTTCTCTTTATCTCCAATAACAGGATTACTATTCTCATTTCCTTTAAAAGTAAAAAAACCTTCGGTGTTAAAACTGCAATTGTCATAATTGCCAATTTTTCCTGCTCCAGCTTCAAACAAAGCATTACGGACTTTCTCGGAATTATCAGGAACAGTATAAGTTACTAATTTCTGAATGTAATTTTGTTTCGGAATCAAAACCGAGGTATTTATCAAACCTAAGGCATCACAGAATATTTTGTTTACACCTTGTGAGTGATTGTCTAATGCAGTATGAACGGCATAAATAGCAATATCATTTTTTATGGCTTTAAGGATAGCACGTTCTACATAATTCTTCCCCGTTATCTTTTTTATCCCAGAAAATAGAATTGGATGAAAACAAACAACCAGGTTACAATTTTTGACAATTGCTTCATCAATTACATTTTCAAGCGCATCGTGACAAACCAAAACTCCTGTAGCTTCTGTAGATGAATCACCAACTAAAAGCCCGACATTGTCAAAATCTTCGGCGTAAGCCAAAGGAGCCATCTCTTCGAGAACAGAAAGTATTTCTTGTATTTTCATTTTCTTTAGTTTGAGCTTAGAGTTTAAAGTTTGATGTTTAAAGTTTGTCAAGCAGAACCTTAAATGACAAACAAAGACAGTAAAATTTTAATTAAGCAAATTAACGAATAAACAAATCAATTTTAAAATAAAAATGTACTTCGGGAAATTTATGTTTGCCTTATAAAGTAGTTACAGAACTGTTACCATTAGTATAAACTATTGATACTAATGGTACGATTTTCGTATATTTGTAATTCAAAAGTAATAGTCATGACAACAATAACAATAAAAATTGATGAACGAACCAAAGCTGGAAAAGCCTTTCTAGCTATGTCTGAAGCTTTTTTTAAAGGTGTTGAAGGTATTGAGATTGTTGAGCCAACTTATGGACAGGTTAATGAAGAACCGAGTATTTATAGTTCTGAATTTGTTGAAAAGGTTAAAAAAGCAGAAGAGAATATTAAAAAAGGCGAAACTACAACGCTGAATCCAGATGATATATGGGGAAGTTTAGGGTTGAAGTAACGAAGGTTGCAAATCAAGATATTGAAAAACATAAAAAATCAGGGAATAAGACTTCTATTAAAAACATTGCTAAAATTTTAATCGATCTTACGGAAAATCCATACGAGGGTTTTGGAAATCCTGAACAACTAAAATATGAATATACAGGATATTGGTCTAGACGCATTAATCAGAAAGATCGATTAGTTTATCGGGTTGAAGACGATATTGTAACTGTTTATGTAGTTTCAGCCATGGGACATTATTCTGATAAATAAATTATGAATTTACTTCGAAAATTACTCTTTCCATTTGCCATCTTATATGGAATCATCACTAGTATTCGGAATTTTCTTTTTGATAAAGGAGTTTTAAAATCAACATCATTTGATATTCCGATTATTGCAGTTGGTAATCTTAGCGTTGGAGGAACAGGTAAAACACCTCAAATAGAATATTTAATTCGATTATTATCAAATACATATCAGGTTGCTACGCTTAGTCGTGGATATAAACGACAATCAGAGGGTTTTGTACTTGCTGATGAAACCTCTAATGCTGTTATATTAGGAGATGAGCCTTTTCAGTTTTTTCAAAAATTCAAAAATATTCAAGTTGCAGTAGATGCAAACCGAACAAACGGAATCCAGAAATTACTTTCGCAACCTAAAAAGCCTCAGGTTATTTTGCTTGATGATGCATTCCAACACCGTAAAGTAAAAGCAGGATTTTATATTTTGCTTACTTCGTATGGTGATTTATATGCTGATGATTGGATGTTGCCAACTGGAAATTTACGAGAGAGCAGGAGTGGAGCAAAAAGAGCAAATATTGTTATTGTAACCAAATGTCCTTCTGATCTTCAGGAATCGGAGCAGCAAAATATTCGTAGAAAGCTAAAATTAGAACCATCACAAGAATTATACTTTACTTATATTGATTATGATGATTGCATTTATTCTCAAACAGGGAAATTAGCAATCGAAGAAATTAAAAACGAACCAAAATTACTTTTGGCAGGAATTGCAAAGCCAGCACCATTTTTTAAGTTTTTAAAATCTAACGACGATGAATGTCTTACATTCCCTGATCATCATCACTTTACAGAAACGGATATTACAACAATTGCGAATAAAGCAAAAAAACATAAAATTATTACAACCGAAAAGGATTATGTTCGCTTAAAAGACACTAATATTGCGCCGCAATTATTTTATTTGCCGATAAAAAGTACTTTTATTAATTATCAAAATGATTTTGATACAACAATTTTAAATTATGTGGGAAAAAGTTCAGGAAACAGTTAGTTATATAAAATCAAAAACACAGTTCACGCCAGAATATGGAGTGATTTTAGGTTCAGGTTTAGGAGGTTTTACAAATGATATAGAAATAGAATTTACATTACCTTATAATGAAATCCCTAATTTTCCGGTATCTACAGTTCAAGGTCATAAAGGAGCTCTGGTTTTTGGAACTATTGGAGATAAAAAAGTGGTTGCGATGCAAGGTCGTTTTCACTTTTATGAGGGATATACTATGGAAGAAGTTACTTTTCCGGTTCGAGTAATGAAGTTTTTGGGAGTTACCAAGTTAATGGTTTCTAATGCTTCAGGAGGAGTAAATGCTGCTTACAAAGTGGGGTCAATCGTAATTATTAAAGATCATATTAATTTTGCACCAGAGCATCCTTTGCGTGGTAAAAATGATGACCGTTTTGGACCTCGATTTGTAAATATGAGCGAGCCTTATTCTAGAAAAATGATTGTTAAGACCAAAGAAATTGCATCAAGATTGAATATTGAAATTCACGATGGTATTTATTTTGGTTTACAAGGACCAACTTTTGAAACTTTGGCTGAATATAAAATGGTTAAAATTCTTGGAGCAGATTGTGTAGGAATGTCAACTGTGCCAGAAGTTATCGTTGCGCGTCATATGGATGTAGAAACTTTTGGAATCTCTGTAATTACCGATATGGGTAACGAAGAAAGTATAGATACAATCTCGCATGATGAAGTTCTTGAGGCGGCAAAAATGGCCGAGCCTAAAGTAAGAGCTTTAATAAAAAACTTGATTTTAGAGTATTAAGCGCTTACGTTAAAACATTTAGCGATAATGCTGTAAAATTCATCAGGAACAAAGGGTTTTGTTATTACGTCGTTCATCCCGAATGATAATAACATTTCCCTGTTCTCATCTAGAGAAATAGCCGTTAAAGCTATAATTGGTGTTATTTTATCAAATTCTCTAATATATTTAGTGGCAGTAGTACCATTTATTCCAGGTAAATGCACATCCATTAAAATCATATCAAATCGTTTGATTTTTAATAACTCAATCGCATCCTCTCCATTGTCGATTACCTCGCAGGTTATGCCTTTATTCTCGAGCATTTTACGAGTAATCATTTGATTAATCCTGTTGTCTTCTATCAACAGAATATTTTTGTCTTTTAATTCGTAGTCGTTGTACAATTTGGTTTCTTCTTTAATAGCTAATGGTTCACTATCTATTTGGAATTTTAGTTTAAAAGTAAAGGTAGAACCTTTACCAACTTCACTTTTAAGATTGATTTCCCCACCTAGCATTTCGGTTAATTTTTTTACAATCGTGAGTCCCAAACCCGTTCCTCCATATTTTCGGTTAACTTCTATAGAGCCTTGCGAAAAACTTTCGAAAACGGTTTGTAATTTGTCTTCAGGAATTCCTATTCCAGTATCAACTATTTCAAAATAAACAGTTGCTGCTTCGTCTTCTAATGAATGTAATTTTACAATCACATTAACACGTCCGTTTGCTGTAAACTTTAAGGCATTATTAATCAGGTTCATTATAATCTGAGACAATTTTGTTGGGTCACCAATTAAATTGTCAGGAATACTTTTATCGATGTCTAGATTAAAATAATTTTTATTGGCAGTAGCCAATTCCTTCAAAGAGCTTTGTATGTTTATTAATAATTCTTTTAGATTAAAACTTATATTTTCGGTTTCAAGCTTATTAGAATCTATTTTATTGATTTCTAGGATTTCATTAATAAATGTAGTCAAATAATTCCCCGAAAACTTTAATGATTCTAAGTATTTTTTCTGTGATTTTTTAGGATTATCTTCTATTAATAAATGTGTAATTCCGTTAATTGCATTAAGAGGAGTTCGTAATTCATGACTTACCGTCGATAAAAACTCAGATCTGGCTTTAGATGCTTTTTCGGCCTTATTCTTTGCAATAATCAACTCATTATTTTTTTCTCTCAAAAGCATATTATTCTGATTTCGAATAATGTTGTTTTTGTAAAGGGATAAACTCAAAAGAGATAAAATAGAGATTAAAGCAATAGCAAGAATACTTATTAATTTAGAATACTTGTATGTTTTTTTATCTTCAAGGTCTTTCTTCTCTTTCTGGATAGCTGAGTTTATTACCTCTTTAGTCTTAAATTTTTTAAAATCATCAAAATCTGATTTTGAGTTTTTTAATTTATAAATATAGTTTTTTAATTGATAATGTTCATCTAGATAAGTGTAAGCTCTGTCATAATCCTGATGGTTTTTATAATATTTGCTTATGGCTAATAAAATAGTTGCCTTCTGGTTAAGGTCATTGCTTTTTGTGGTTAAGGCTAATGCTTTTTCCAGATAATGTATAGCAGAATCATTTCTTTTTAAATGACTCTCGATAAGTCCGAGTTGATAGTAAGCATCAGTTTTTGTTTTTAAAGTATTTTTACTATCTGGTAATTCGGTTATTTTTTTGAATGTAGAGATTGCTAAATCATATTCATGATTAGTCTTCAAAGCTATCCCTTTTTGAAGTGTTAATGCTTGGCTTGAGTCAACGATATTTAACTGTTTGAAGACAGATTTTGACTTGTCAAAATACGTTTGAGCAAGATTATGCTTTCCTCTTTCGGTATTAGTTATACCAATATAATGAAGAGCAAGCGCTTTGGTAATAGATAAAGGTTTATCTTTTAATAAATCAACACTTTTGTTGAAGTTGATTAAAGCCTCATCATATTTTTTTTGATTGTAGTAAATTTTACCAAGCTTAAAAGTTTGGTCGGCCTGGTTTTCTATTTTGTGGTTTGTTTGACAAAATAGAATTGATTTCTCTGTAAAAAGCTGCGCCTGGCTGTATTTGTTTTCTTTAAGACTAGAGTTTGCCTGTTGGTCATAATAGACAACACTATCTGTATTCCGATTGAATTGGGAATACAAAAATGAACTGAAAAAACTGATTAGGATAAAAAGATATTTCATGTATTGTAATACTTTTTATTAGTAGTTTATACTTCCTTCGTTAGCAATATCAAATCAATTAATCTTGATGAATACCCAACTTCATTATCGTACCAACCTACAACTTTTACCATTTTATCGATTACAGATGTAAGTTGTGCATCAAATAAACACGAATTCGGATTTCCAATAATATCAACAGATACAATAGGGTCTTCGGTATAATCTAAAATTCCTTTTAAACTAGTTTTTGCTGCATTTTGAAATGCTTCATTAATCTCTTCAATAGTAACGGCACGTTTTACATTAAATGTAATGTCTGTTAATGATCCATCAGGAACAGGAACGCGTATACCGCAACCACCAATTTTGTTTTGTAATTTGGGGAAAATTTTAGTTAATGCCTTTGCTGCGCCCGTTGTTGTAGGAACAATAGATTGGCTCGCACCTCTGGCTCTGCGCAAATCTTTATGGGGTTGATCGTGCAGACTTTGATCTGTTGTGAATGAATGTATTGTAGTAATGTAGGCTTGCTCAATACCACAAAGATCATCGATTATTTTAATCATAGGAGCTGCATTGTTTGTAGTGCAACTCGCATTAGAAATTATTGTTTCAGTTCCGTCCAATATTCCTTCATTTACACCCAAAACTACAGTTTTGATAGTGTCAACTTCAGAAGGTGCGGATAGAATGACTTTTTTTGCTCCGGCAATAATATGTGCATTTATTTCTTCGTGCGTTTTATATTTACCGGTAGATTCTATAACATAATCTATGTCATAGTCTTTCCAATTTAAGTTTGAAATGTTTTTCTCATGGAAAAATAAATAATGTTTTCCATCAACGATTATTCCACTTTCGTCACTGCTTACCACAAACGGTAACACACCATGAATACTGTCGTATTTAATAAGGTGAGCCATAGTTTTAGTGTCGGCAATATCATTTATGGCAACAACTTCAATTTCGGGATGATTTAAAAGTAATCGAAACAAGTTTCGACCAATTCTTCCGAAACCATTAATAGCAATTCGTATTTTTTTATTCATTTAAGATAAAATATTCAACATTTAAAACTAAAGGATATGTTTTTGCGCTTTGTAGGAAGAACGCACTAACGGACCGCTTTCGACGTGGCGAAAACCTAGTTCTAGTCCGAATTTTTCATATCTGGCAAATTGATCTGGAGTGATAAATTCTTTTACAGGTAAATGTTTTTTACTTGGTTGTAAATATTGACCAATTGTTACTACATCTACATTTGCATTGCGCAAATCGGTCATAGTTTGAAAAACTTCCTCTTCGGTTTCTCCTAGTCCAAGCATGATTCCAGACTTGGTTCTGTTGATTCCTTTTTCTTTTAGGTAGCGTAAAACTTCTAAGCTACGATCGTATTTGGCTTGTATACGTACTTCACGAGTTAATCGACGAACAGTTTCTACGTTATGAGAAACAACCTCGGGATTAGCTTCTACAATTCTGTCAATGTTTCTTTCGATTCCTTGAAAATCAGGAATTAATGTCTCTAAAGTCGTATTTGGATTCATACGTCGAATTGCTTTCACGGTTTCATTCCAAATAATCGAACCACCATCTTTTAAATCATCTCTATCTACACTTGTTATAACAGCATGTTTGATATTCATGATTTTAATAGAACGTGCTACTTTTTCTGGTTCGTCCCAATCTACAGTCTCAGGTCTCCCGGTTTTTACACCACAAAAACCACAAGAACGTGTACAAACGTTACCTAAGATCATAAAAGTAGCTGTTCCTTCTCCCCAGCATTCACCCATATTTGGGCAGCTTCCAGAAGTACAAATTGTATTTAAACTATATTTATCTACTAAACCACGTAGTTCAGTATATTTTTGTCCGATTGGTAGTTTTACCTTCAACCATTTTGGTTTCCCAATTGGTAAATTATTATCTATAACGCTTTCCATATTCATTATTCAAAGTACAAAGATAAGCATTGTTGTTTATTTGTAGATTTGTTTATGCTTTAATTTATAAAACGATAACAAAATGACTGTTAAATTCTTTTTTGCGGATTATTAATAAATTAAGATGAAAGAAAGGTTTTTTGATTAAAACCGCAATAAATGGTCGGGATTTCTGAAATTATAAGATATTTTTTTCTTCTAAAATTATTTGGTTTCCAAGATACGTGTATTTTAAAGATGTAGTATATTTGCTACAGTTAATTTAATAATTAAAAAGATGAAAAGAAAATCGATAGCGTTAGTTGTTTTGCTTGCAACTTTTGGTTTTACACAAGCCAATGCACAAATAAATTTGGGAGAAAAAGCTTTAGGAGCTGTTCAAAAAGGAGTTGCAGGATTTACGTTTAGCGATGCCGATGCAGCAGCTTTATCAAAAGAAGCAGTTGCAGAAATGGATGCTAAAAATCAAATTGCACCAGCTACAGATGGTTATGCGATTAGACTAAACAGATTGTTTGGAAAACATACTGCTGGAGATGGATATACATTAAACTACAAAGTGTATATGCTAAAAGAAGTAAATGCTTTTGCAACTGCAGATGGTAGCGTTCGTGTATATTCTGGTTTAATGGATATTATGGATGATAACGAATTACTTGCGGTTATTGGGCATGAAATTGGTCACGTTGCCAATCACGATTCAAGAGATGCGATGAAAGCAGCTTACAAAAAAGAAGCTTTAATTGATGCTGCGGCTTCACAATCAGCAAAAATTTCTGCTCTTACAGATACGCAATTGGTAAAAATTGGAAATGCAATGATAGATAGTAAACACAGCAGAACTCAGGAATCTGAGGCTGATTTGTTTTCTTATAACTTCATGAAAAAGAATGGCTATAATGTAAATGCCGAAGAATCTGCTTTTAGAATCCTTGCTAAAATGAGCGAAGGTGCCGAAGGATCTTTCTTGGATAAAATGATGAGTTCACATCCTGATTCTAAGGAAAGAGCAGATAATGCTAAAAAAAGAGCTGAAAAAGACGGAGTATACAAACCATATGTTCAGCAAAAAATTGTTAACACTGTGCCAGTAGCTGCAAAGAAAACGACAACTAAAAAAACAGTTAAAAAAACGACTAAAAAATAATTAAGTCTATTTTTAGAATTGAAGATAAAAAAAGCAGAACCTAGGTTCTGCTTTTTTTTATTTTAATACGTGGTGTGCTAATACTTTTTGAACTTCGTATACATTTACCGATTTATTAAATTGTTTTATAATACTCGGATGCAATTCGCTCGAAACCCAAATTTTTAATTCAGCGTCAAGGTCAAAAGTTCCTGCAGTTTCAACACTAAATCTTGTGATGCTCTTGTATGAAATCGATTTGTATTCGGTTTTGCTACCAGTTAATCCTTGTTTGTCAACCAGAATTAATCGTTTTGTAGTAAAAATAAAAGTATCGCGAATAAGTTTAAAGCCTAATTCTATTTCTTCATTATCGGTTAAAAGTAAACCGTATTTTTTAATTAATTCGTCTTGACTTACTGTGCCTGCATTACCAAGTATTGCCGAAAATATTCCCATAATTTATTGTTTGTTTTGATGATTTTAAAAAAGTAATTTTCATCAGTAAAGATACATTTTTTTATAAAAAACTTACTTTAGATAATTAGATAAGAATTCCTTTTTTAAAATAAAAGGGCATAAAAAAAGCAGAACCTAAATTCTGCTTTTTAATTTTATATTTATTCAGTTTTTATTGTAATAGGTAGGTTGTATGCAGTACGAACTGGTTTAGAATCAACCATTCCTGGACTCCATTTAGTTCTTAAAGATTTTAAAACTCTAATAGCTTCTTTGCCTAAGCCGTATCCTGGATCATTTCTTACAAGGATATCGGTCATACTTCCGTCTCTCTCAATTACAAATGATACATAAATACGAATCGTTCTTTCGCTATCTAATTCCGGACGATTAAAATTGTTACCTACATAAGTATAAAACTTATTCATCCCTCCAGGAAATTCTGGTAATTTGTCTAGAGAACCAGTAGGCATAGGATCATTAATAATTGGTGCTGTTACAACTTCTGGTCCGCCACCTCCACTTTGTATGGCATTTGTTAGTATTCCGTTACTTTCGCCACTTGTTGCTTTTACCGCCACAACATTCTCGGTAGCCTTTGCTACTTCTTGTGTAACTTGGCTTGCTTCTACAATTGTAGGGTTTACAAGTTGGCTTTTTTCAATAGCAGTTTCAACAGGCTGAGATTTTACAGCAGGCATTTCTGCCGATTTCTCATTAATGTGAACTTCACTCACTTGTACAATTGTCGGTAAACTATCGGGGATAGTGGTTATTACATCGACTTTGCTCAGTTTAGTAATAAACATTGAAGCGCACACAATGGTTGTGGTAAAAAACAATCCCATGAAAAGTGCCTTAATTGAGTTTTTTGAACTTTCTTGGCGTAACTGGTACGCGCCATACTCTTTGTTTCTGTTTTCGAATACAAGGTCAATCCATTTGTTTTCGTAGATGCTTGATGTTGACATAATTCACGGTTTTTTAAGGTTAAGTAGTGGTTAAATCATAAGCAAAAATTGTTTTACCTAATAACGTTAATAATAAGAACTTGGTATGCGGGATTTTTATTTATTTAAGAATAAAGATGTAGATGTTTTATCCTTTGCTTAAAGATAATAAATTATCTTTTGTTTTTGATCACTTCTGCTAATAATTTTTTAGCGCGAAGTAATTTTATTTTCACATTGCTTAAAGGCTCGTTTATTTTGAGTGCAATTTCTTGGTAACTCATTTCCTGAAAATAGCGTAGCTGAATTACTTCCTGATAATGTGGTTTTAATTCTTTAATGCAATGTAATAATCGGGATAAATTTTGTTCAGTGATTAATTCATCCTCTACCGACGGAGTAGTGTCGGCAATATTATAAGCTTGTTGGTTTTCCTGATCGGTGATTTCTATAAAAAGATTAGTTCTCTTTTTACGTAATAAATCTATATGTACATTCTTTGCAATAGCAATAAGCCATGTGTTGAATTGAAATTCGGAATTGTACGTTTTTATTTTATCAAAAGCTTTAGAGAAAGTTTCGATGGTAATATCTTCGGCAATGGTTTCGTTTTCGGTGCGTTTAAGCATGAAGCCATAAACTTCGTTCCAATAATGGTCCAACAAAAAAGTGAAGGCAATTTGATCTCCATTTTTTGCTTTCTCTATTTTAGAATTTATTTCCAATGTACTGGTTTTGAAAAGATATTAGTTATAAAGATATTAATTTGAGTGAATATAAGCACAATTTCTACGATAGGAAACCAAAATTTTAAATCATTTTCTTTTAATTTTCCTGCTGAGAAACCTACAACAAGCCACGCAGCAATATAACGTACCAAGAATAAGCTTAATACAATTATCCATTGAAATTGAAATGCAAGCAAAATAATGGCAAGTATAAAGAATAATAATTGTGAGCTATAAAAAACACCCAATTGAATTTTATCAAAAAACTTATAATAATTAGCTGTAGCTATATGTCTTCTTTTTTGAATAAACCAGTCTCTATAAGTTTCCTTAGGTTTAGAATAAGTAAAACTCTCAGGAGAGTATGATAGAGTTGTGTTGTTGCTATTTGCAGCTTCATTTATGAATAAATCATCATCGCCAGAACGAACCTGAATATGTCCGATGAATCCGTTTACATTAAAAAACTCTTCTTTTTTGTAGGCTAGATTACGACCAACTCCCATATATGGATGACCTGCTTTTGCCCAAGAAAAATATTGTAGGGCAGTAAGTAAGGTTTCGTAACGAATGATTTTATTTAGGAATGATTTTTCTATTCTTTCGTAAGCGCCATATCCTAAAACGATTGTTTTGTTCATTGTAAACTGCGAACTCATTGCAGTAATCCAATTTTTAGAAGTAGGATAACAATCAGCATCAGTAAATAATAAGTACTCTTTTTTGGCTGCTTTAATCCCTAAAGTTAGAGCATACTTTTTATTTCCCCAAAAGGCTTCGTTATTTTTTACTTTAACTAAACGTACTAAATTTGGGTATTGGCTTTCGAAAAGTTCAAAAATTTCTAAAGTTTCATCACTTGAAGCATCGTCTATTAAAACAATTTCAAAATCAGGATAATCTTGCTCTATTAAAAGCGGAATATACTTAACTGCATTTTCGGCTTCGTTTTTTGCACAGACAATAACTGAAATTGGAATTCTTTTTGGAGTGATATTCTGTGTTTTAGCAAAAGAAAATTTACTAAATATACCCAGATAGTAAGAAAGTTGTACAACAACGATAGCAATAAAAAAGTATAAAATAATTGTAAGCATCTGATTTTAATGTCTTTTAATTTTAAATCTTGCGAGTGCAAATGTAATTATGAATTCCCGATTTTCAACCCTTAATTTGTAATTACTTTCTGCATTTTTCCATTTCTTTTGCAACCGCAATAGACTGAGGGTTTTCTGTTTTTTCTAAGGCTGTGATTATGTTTTTGTAATTAATATCGTCTCTGTTTTGAGACATTTTTTTAGTAGCCTGAATTTCATCTATTTCAATCTCGAAAGCGATTATTCCGTGTGCTTGTCGCATTGTTTTTGCAGATAAGTCTTCTACTCGAACAGGTTTTTCTGAACTGGCTTCATATTTGTCTACTAATTTTTTTAGCGATTCTACTGCAGCTTCGTGATCTACAATTTTTATTCTACCATAAATATGTACTGCAATATAGTTCCAGGTAGGTACATTTTCATGATCATACCATGAAGACGAAATATAACTATGCGGACCAGAAAAAACAGCTAGAATCTGATCATTCTGTGTAAAGCCTTCTCCTTGCGGATTTAGTTTAGAGATGTGACCGCACAATATTTCTTTGCCATCGGCATTGGTTTCTATTTCTAGTGGAATATGTGTTGCCCACAATTTTCCATTCGTCTGATTGATTAATATACCGAAGCTGTTTTCTTTAAGAAAAGCTCTAATTGCTTCAGGATCTTCATTTTTGAATATACTTGGTGTGTGCATATTATATTAAGTTTTTTCCAAAACAAATTGCTTCGGAGTTATTTACATATTTGCCGTAGTTTGGAATGATTTTATAACCTGATTTTTGATAGAATTGTGTTGCTTCCAGATTTTTAACCCGAGTTTCCAGGATTAATTCATCGTAACCAATCTCTTTAGCTTTCGTTTCTAAGTAGGATAAAATAGATTGACCGATTCTCTTTCGCGGATATTTAGCATACATCCGTTTTACTTCGCCTGTAGTTTCTGTAATAGGTCTTATTGCGCCACAACCTACGATTTCGTTATCGAGTTCGGCGGCAATAAATAAATATTTGGGGTTGTTATTGTTCCAATCTGTAAATGAGTTTTTCCCGTCGCTGCCAAAACGTTCCTGAAGGTTCATGCATAACTCATTAATAATAGGAGCTACATTTTTGTTATCAGGGTTTATTGTTTTGATAGATAGAGTTATACTCATATTTTTAGATTTAGATTACATTTACTTCGGCTTCTATATGTATTCCGAATTTTTCGAAAACTGTTTTTTGGATGTCTTTAGAGATTGCCAGAATTTCTTGTCCAGTAGCATTTCCGTAATTAACCAAAACCAAAGCTTGATTTTTGTGAATTCCGGCATCGCCAAAACGTTTTCCTTTAAAACCAGCTTGCTCTATAAGCCAGCCAGCAGGAACTTTAACTTCAGTTTCGGAAACATCATAATATTTCATTTCTGGGAATTTCTGATGTATCTTTTCGAAGTCTGATTTTAATAGAATAGGATTTTTAAAGAAGCTTCCGCTATTTCCTAGTTCTTTTGGGTCTGGTAATTTACTTTGTCTAATCGCAATTACAGCATTACTAACGTCTTTTAAGTTAGGGTTTGTAATGTTGTTTTTGGCTAGTTCGGCAGTAATATCTCCGTACGAAGTGTTGATTTTATGATTGCGCTTCGTTAGTTTGTAAGTTACAGAGGTAATAATATATTGGTCTTTTACTTCGTGTTTAAAAATGCTTTCGCGATATCCGAAATTACATTCCGCATGAGTAAAAGTTTTTATTTCCTGATTTTCTATATTCATTGCCTGGCAAGAAACAAACGTATCTTTTATTTCAGTTCCATAAGCGCCAATGTTTTGTACAGGAGTAGTTCCTACATTACCAGGAATAAGCGACATGTTTTCTAATCCGCCAAAATCTTGCTCGATTGTCCAGAGCACAAAATCATGCCATGTTTCTCCAGCTTGACTTTCAACCCAAACAAAATCATTATTTTCGTCAACTATCTTTTTTCCTTTTAAATCAATATGAATTACCAAGGCATCAATATCTTTAGTTAAAAGCATATTACTTCCGCCACCTAAAATAAATTTTGCTTGGTTTTTATTTTCTTCTAAAACCTTTCTCAATTCATCAATTGAATGTACGGCAATAAATTGTTTTGCTTTGGCTTCAATGCCAAAAGTATTATGATTTTTTAAAGAAAATTGAGATAGAATTTCCATAAATGCGAAACTTTTTTGTAGAATTAATCGAGAGCTCAAAAGTAAGGATTTTAATCTATTTTGAGTTGAGTTTCTATAAAATAACAGACGATTAAATTCGTTAAAAAATAAATTGATGTTATAATATCTTGCAAAAGCTTTAGATAGCTTTTTTTGATAAAGATTTATTTTAAAGCTTCAATAAATTGTTGCATCTCTTTCATGGTGCCTATCGTGATTCTCGTCCATTTTCCATTTTCTTCATAAATTTTCGTTCCTAATATATTATGATCTTCTAATTGCTTGAAATAATCTTTTTTATAATTGGCTAAAGAGAAATAAATAAAATTTGAATAGGACGGAATACAAGTTATGTTTAATTGAGTAAGCTGATCAATAGTATATTTTTTTGCTTCTTCGTTTGAGGAATATACTTGTTTAGTAAAATTCTCATCATTTAGAGATGCTATGGCAGCAGAAGCTGAGATAACGCTAACTGACATATTTGTTGATGATTTTAAATTGCCTAATTGCTCAATAATGGCAGAATGTGCAATTGCATAGCCGATACGTGCACCAGCTAATCCGTAAAGTTTTGAAAAAGTCTTGGTTATTATCAGGTTTTTGTTTTCAGTAACAAGGTTGCTTAATGATTGTTCTGTAGTAAAATTGATATAAGCCTCGTCTACAAAAACCATTGTTTTTTTGGTTGCTTCGTAGATAAAGGATACCAGTTTTTCTCTGTCACAAATTGTCCCCGTCGGATTGTTGGGATTGCAGATGTAGACCATTTTTGTGTCTGAATCAATAGCTTTTAACATCGCTGTTAAATCATGTTTTTTGTCATCAGTTAATGGAATGGTGATTTTTTTTAAGCCTAATTTATCAGAAGGAGCTATCCAGTAATCGAATGTAGTTCCAGCAATTATAAAATTACCTTTGTTTAAAGCTGCGTATTGAAGGACTAAATCTAAAATTTCGGTCGAACCTGCACCTAATAAAATATTGTTATCTGAAACGTTATTCTTTTTTGCGATAAGAGAAATTAATTCTGACCAAAGCTTCCAGTTATATCTATTACTGCTGTTTACACTTTTTGCCATTGCTGCACGAGCAAGCGGAGACGGGCCGTAAGGATTTTCATTTGATCTTAATAGTATAGGAGAGTTATCTAAATTGGGTAAGATATAATCTGATGGAGTATTTGCAAATCCATCAAATTGGCAAAAGCCTAATCCTATTGTGCCTAATCCTATTTGTTTCAGCCAGTTTCTTCTGTTATTCATATTTATTTAAGAATTAAATTAAACTATTCCGTAAAAGAGTATGACGTTAGGATTGAAGAAATGTTACGCGTTGAATAAAATAAGATTTTTTACCGCAAAGTGCGCAAAGATTATTATCTCACTATGTATAGAAAACACAAAGTTCGCAAAGCTAGGTGTTGATCCAGCTTTGCGAACTTTGCGTAAAACATTGCGTTCTCTGCGGTTATTTTTTTGTTTTGAAATAGTCTTTCTAATTAATTACTTTCGAGAATCTAATAACTCATGATATTTATCGGCAATAACTTTCATGTTGATTTTATAGTTTGCATTTTCCTCTATAAACTTCCTGTTTTGTATAATCGCTTTATTTCGTGAATCAGTATTTTTATATGCCCAGATAAGTTCTTCGGCAAGATTTGTATAATCATCAATCGGGATTAATTGTCCGTTTTCACGATGATTTATCCAGCTTTGATTTCCAGGGATATCAGATACAACAGGGTAACAATTACACGCCATAGCTTCAAATAATGAGGCAGAAACCCCTTCGGTACTTGGCATACTAATATAAAAAATAGCTTGTTGTAATAGTTTAGGAAGTTCGGTATTTGGGATTCTTCCAGTAAAGATTACTTTGTTTTGAATGCCTAATTCTATAGCTAGGTTTTTAAGATATTCTAATCTGGTTCCGTTGCCAACAATTGTTAAACAGAAGTCAATGTTTTGTTTGTCTAAAATTGCAAAAGCTTTCAGGATACAATCGTGTCTGTATTCGGGTTGCAAGGAGCGTGTTACGATTGCATCAATTCTATTTGATTTGTTTTCGGATGCTTCAAAAAGAGATAAATCTATTCCTTTTGGCATGACCAAAACCTTATTCATATCTACGCCTATAGCTTTCATAGAGATTGTCATAACAGGTCCCCAAGCATGTATTAAATGTGCTTTTTTGAATGCGTGTTTCTGGATGATTTTTTTAAGGGGTAATAATAGAGAACCTTCAGGCCATAAATCGGTTCGGCCTTGTTGCGCAATTGCAATTGTTTTTGCGTCCGATATTGCAGCAAGAAAACCATAACTGGTCGTTCTTTCGGCAATAACCATATCTGGTTTTTCTAATCGAATGATTTTTTTTATCGTGAAAGGAGCAAAGAGATATTCGGTTATTCGCTTGAAACGATTAAGTTTAGTATTGTTTGGAGTTTTGAGTTCCCAAGTACAAATGTCAAAATCACCAAATTCTTTCAAGCCTTTAATCCATGTAATAGCATCGGCTCGGTAGGATTCGCCAAGAAAAAGTATTTTTCTTTTTTTCATTCAGTGATTTGTCTTTTGTTTTTTTTGCCACAGAAAAGGGAGGCTTTTAATCTGTGGCAAAAAATATCTGATTTTTTAAAATTCGTCAGTCGTTAAAGCACGATTAATGAATTCATTTAATGGTTTTAACGTAATAAGTTTCTGACTCATTTTAGCAACAAAATCTTTCTGAGTAACTTCTTTGATATCGTATTTTTGCGTAGCAGTAAAACTTTTTAATTTTAAAAACTCAATTGCAGGATGGTCTTTCTCGTATCCGCGTGGTGGGTTTTTAAGCGAATTAGTTTCGGTTACGTCAAGACTTCCGAATTCTTTCTTGAAATTTTTATCGGCAATGATAGCTTCTAAATCATCATGGAAGAATGCAATTTCTTTACGTACCTTTTTTAAATCTTCGGCTTCTGGCGAATAAAAACCTCCAGCTATAAAACTAGCGCCTTTCTCGATGTGTAGATAATATCCAGCACGGTTTTGTCCTTTTACACCGGTAGAAAGCCAAACGCCAAGATGCGCTTTATAAGGAGATTTGTCTTTAGAGAAACGGATATCACGATTAATTCGGAATGTACAATTCTTAACTTCCAATAACTCTAATGATGGATCCATAGGTTTCATGGCATCCAGGAAATCGGCAACTAGTTGGTGATAATCTTTTTTGAAGATTTCATAACGTTTTTTATTTTCCAAAAACCAATCTCTATTATTGTTGGTTTTTAAATCATCTAAAAATTGTAAACTTTCTTTGGTAAGCATATTTTTAGTTTTATTATAGTTGTTTTTTTAAATCGGCTTCACTGATAAATCCTGTATTTTTCCATTTTACTTCTTTGTTCTCATATAATAATAGAGTAGGAAGTTGGTCGATTTTCATGTCTTTTACCAAGGTTTTATTCTGGTCAACGTCGATACGAATAATAACCACTTTATCGGCTAATTCTTTTTGCATCTTCGTAAGGTACGGAGTCATTTGTTTGCAAGGACCACACCATTCAGCATAAAAATCAATCAGGACTTTTTTATCAGTATTTAATAAAGCAGCATATTCGTCGCTTGTCATTCCTGTAGCTTTGGTACTTGGTTTAGAATGTCCTTCGGCGTTCCATTTCATGATTCCGCCATCAAGCTCATATATAGTTGTAAAACCTAATTCTTGTAATTTTTGAGATGCTTTTTTGCTTCTTCCACCGCTTAAACAATAAACAAAAACAGGTTTAGATTTATCGTAAGTTACTGCTTTTGTAGCAAAATCATCGCCGTTCCAGTTTACGTTTACAGCATTGTCAATATGTTCAGATGCAAATTCATCTGGAGTTCTTACGTCTAAAATCTGTGGGTTTTCAGTAGCTTTTATTTTTTCTGCGAAAGCTGCTGGCTCAATAACTGATACATTTTTGCTAGATTGTCCGTTGCAAGATGCTAGTACGAATGTAATTATAATAAGGAATGTTTGTGGGAATTTCATAATCTTGAATTTAAATGTGTAGGCTAATTTAAGGGTTTTTTTAATTTTGGAAACAGCACAAAATCATAAATTAAATATTTTATAAGTCTGATGTGTCGATTTTACGATAGTTTCAGTTCGTTCAGGATGCGTGTCTGAAATAAAAAGTTGCCCGAAAGTATCTTTATTTACCATTTCGATAATTTTGGCAACCCGACTTTCGTCTAATTTATCAAAGATATCATCAAAAAGGAGCAGGGGTTTTACACCGCTTTGTTTTTTTAAGAATTCAAATTGAGCCAGTTTTAGTGCGATCAAGAAAGATTTTTGCTGTCCTTGTGATCCGAATTTTTTAATAGGATGATGGTCGATTTCAAAAGACAAATCATCCTTATGTATTCCGACGCTTGTATAATGCAAGGCGCGGTCTTTATTAATGTTTTCTCGTAAAAGAGTTAATAGGTCTTTTTCGAACAAATGACTTTCGTAGACTAACTGAACAGTTTCTTCGGAGCCAGTTATCGCCTGATGATGTGTATTGAAAATTGGAATAAAAGCTTCGATGAATTGTTTTCTTTTATCGAAAATGGTTTTTCCGTAGCTATCCAATTGTTCATTATATATAGATAAGGTGTCGTTGTCGAAAACATGATTCAAAGCAAAATATTTAAGTAGCGCGTTACGCTGGCTAATTACTTTTTGGTATTGAATAAGTTGTTGCAGATAATGGGAGTCTAGTTGCGAAATCACGGTGTCCATAAATTTACGACGAGTTTCACTTCCTTCTACAATTAAGTCCCTGTCGGCAGGAGAAATTATTACTAAAGGAATAAAACCAATATGGTCTGAGAATTTATCGTAGGCTTTGCCGTTTCTTTTTAGGATTTTTTTCTGTCCTTTTTTTAAACTACAAACTATTTGTTCGTTTCGTTCATTTTTTTCTATCTCGGCATCTATTACAAAAAACTCTTCTCCGTGCTTGATGTTTTGCACTGCCAAAGGATTAAAATAGCTTTTTCCGTAGGCTAAATGATAAATAGCATCGAGTACATTGGTTTTTCCAATACCGTTTTTTCCAACAAAACAATTTATTTTTTTGTCAAATTCGAAATTGGCTTCGGAAAAGTTTTTATAGTTGAATAAAGAAATCTTTTTTAGATACATTTGTAAGTTGCTGAAATAAAGCTTTTTATTGTTTTTAGATGACAATTTTTAAGCGTGTGCAAATTATTGAAAAATATCGATATAAACCGTTTTTTGGGACGTTGAGTGTGATTTTTTTTGATTTTACGGCGTATAAAAGTCCATTTTTGAAGGATTTTTTTTAAAAATAAATATAAAATTGATTTTTTTCATGTAAGTTTCAATAAAAATTTTATTTTTGCCGTTCACTAAATTAATTTTAAATGGCTACTTACAATAAAAGAGGATATAAAGCACCTAAAGAAAAGGAAGTTAAAGATGAAGTTGTCAATGAAGAACAACAAGTAATTCTTGATGGAAAAAACAGTACTACTGCTGGAGTTTTTTCTAAATTAGATGAAACTGCTTCTAAGACAGAGGATTGGGTTGCTAGAAACCAGAAGATCATTATTGGATTAGTTGCTGCAATTGCTCTAGGAACTGTAGGTTATTTGGCTTACCAAAAATTTATTACTGCTCCTAAACAAGATGAAGCTGCTAATGAAATGTTTGTTGCTCAACAAAACTTTGAAAAAGCAACTAATGGTGTAGCTAGTGATTCTTTGTATAAATTATCATTAAATGGTTCTGAAGGTAAATTTGGATTTGTAAAAATCGCTGATGAGTATTCAGGAACTGATGCTGGAAATTTAGCAAACTATTATGCTGGTGTTGCATACTTAAACATTGGTAAATATGATGAGGCAATTTCTTACTTAGGTAAATTTAGCTCTAAAGATTTAATTTTAGGAGCTTTAGCTAAAGGAGCAATTGGTGATGCTTATTCTCAAAAAAATCAACAAAAAGAAGCTTTAGACTATTATATAAAAGCTGCTGAATTAAATAAAAATGATTTTACTACACCACGTTTCTTACTAAAAGCTGGTAAAACTGCTTTGGCTTTAGGTCAAAAAGCAGATGCTCTTAAGTATTTTACAAATGTTAAAGAGAACTTCGAGGCAACTCCAGAAGCAGCTTCTGTTGATGTTTTGATTGGTTTAGCACAATAATTAATAGTTAGATTTCATTTTTTTAATTTTAGATTCGTAACTTACAATCTCAAATTTTAAAATCTTAAATATAAAGATGGCTACCGAAAATAAAAATTTATCCGATTACGATAAAAACACAGTCCCAAATGCGAAAGATTTTCGATTTGGGATTGTTGTTTCTGAGTGGAATGACACTATAACAGAAGGGCTTTATAATGGCGCTTTTGAAACACTTATTGAAAATCAAGTTCCTGCACAACAAATTATCCGATGGAATGTTCCTGGGAGTTTTGAGTTGATATATGGAGCAAAAAAAATGTTACAAACTCAAAATGTTGATGCTGTAATTGTAATTGGATGTGTAATCCAGGGACAAACAAAGCATTTTGATTTTGTATGCGAAGGTGTAACTCAAGGAATTAAAGATTTGAATGTTCAAACTGATATTCCAGTTATTTTCTGTGTGTTAACAGATAATAATATGCAACAATCTATTGACAGAAGTGGTGGTATTCATGGTAACAAAGGTACCGAGGCTGCTATTGCTGCAATAAAAATGGCATACATCCGTCAGCAAGCTTCTTTAAATCAGTTTCAAAACCAACAGTTGTTATCAGCTGGTGCGCTTCAAATAGAAGACAAACCATTGGAACTAGAAAAATAAAAACACATTTGTAAGAATACTTAAACCTATACTGTGTAAAAATAGTATAGGTTTTTTGTTTTTTTTATGAGTCCTCAAGTCAAAAAAACCAGCTAAAATTCATTAAATTTGTGCTTCTTGGTTTTGAAACTTTAAACCTTAACCTTTAATCTATTTTTTCTTAATGTCGAGTATTATACAATTACTTCCTGATCACGTTGCCAATCAAATTGCTGCTGGAGAAGTCGTTCAAAGACCTGCTTCGGTGGTGAAAGAGCTTTTAGAAAACGCAGTTGATGCTAAAGCAACGGATATTAAATTAATCATCAAAGATGCAGGAAAGTCATTGGTACAAGTAATCGATAATGGTTCTGGAATGAGTGTTACCGATTCGCGTTTGTGTTTTGAGCGTCATGCGACTTCTAAAATTCGCCAAGCCGAAGATTTGTTTTCATTGCATACTAAAGGATTTCGTGGAGAAGCACTAGCTTCTATCGCTGCGATTGCCCATATGGAAATGAAGACCAAACAGGATCAGGAAGAGTTAGGAACACATATTATTATTGAAGGAAGTAAATTTGTTTCGCAAGAAGTAGCTGTTTTACCTAAAGGGACTTCATTTGCGGTTAAAAACTTATTTTTTAATATTCCTGCCCGTAGAAACTTTTTAAAGTCGGATATAGTTGAATTTCGCCATGTTATGGATGAGTTTCAGCGTGTAGCTTTGGCGCATGCCAATATTCATTTTACTTTTTATCATAACGGAAGTGAGATGTATAATTTACCTCCTTCTAGTTTTAGACAACGTATCGTTGGAATCTTTGCTGGTAAAACCAATGAAAAGTTGGTTCCGGTAAATGAAGAAACAGAAATAGTTGCAATAAAAGGATTTGTTAGTAAACCTGAGTTTGCTAAAAAGAGCAGGGGAGAACAGTTTTTCTTTGTTAATGATCGTTTTATTAAAAGTAGCTATTTGCATCATGCAGTTATGGCTGCTTATGATGGAATTTTAAAAGATGGTGCGCAACCAAGTTATTTCTTGTATTTATCTGTGCCGCCAAACACAATCGATATCAATATTCATCCGACAAAAACAGAAATTAAGTTTGATGATGAACAGGCTTTATACGCTATTTTAAGAGCGTCTATAAAGCATAGTTTAGGACAGTTTAATGTGGCGCCTGTTTTAGATTTTGATCGTGATGCTAATCTTGATACGCCTTATCATTATAAAGATTTAGAAGGAGAAACTCCAACGATTCAGGTTAATAGTAACTTTAACCCATTTGCAGATGATACACCAAATAAACATTATGCAAATACAAATTCGGGATCTAGTTATAGTTCAGGATCTAGTTATAGTTCTGGTGCCAGTTCATCAGGTTCTGGCTCTTATTCTAGTTATAAAAAACCTGAGCCAACAGCTAGTTGGGAAAGTTTGTATGTAGGTTTAAAGCAGGATACGGAAGAAGTAGGGATGATGTCTTTTGAGAATGAAGAAGTAACTTCGTCTTTATTTAATGATGATGAGGTTGAGCAAACTGTTCATAAAACATATCAAATACATAAAAAATACATTGTTTCGCCTATAAAATCCGGAATGGTGATTGTTGATCAGCAACGAGCACACCAACGTATTTTATATGAGCAATTTTTACATAATATGACGGTTAATCAGGCTTCAAGCCAGCAATTATTGTTCCCTCTTAATTTGTTTTATTCCTCTACGGATATGGAAATTATAAGAGAATTGCAATTATCGCTTGTAAATACTGGTTTCGTTTTTGAATCTACAACCGAAGAACATATTGTTATTTCGGGAATACCTATAAACAGTACCGAAAGTGAAGTTTCGCTGGTTATAGAACAATTATTAAGTGATTTGCAGGATGGAATTCCAGAAAGTAGCTTTTCGCAAAATGATACCATTGCCAAATCGATGGCAAAAAGTATGGCTGTAAAAACAGGAACATACTTGACAGAAAAAGAACAAGATAATTTGGTAAATGGACTCTTTGCTTGTAAAGATCCAAATATTTCTCCATTTCAAAAACCAACTTTCATCACCATGCGTGTGGAAGATATAGATAAAAAATTTGCATTATGATGAACATGACTCCTGTTGTAAAACAATTATTGATAATTAATATTATCTTTTTCCTTGGCTCACAATTAGTGCCGGTTTCTTATGAATACTTTTCATTATACTTTCCAGAGAACTACCATTTTAAACTTTGGCAGCCTATCACGCATATGTTTATGCATGGAGGATTTATGCATATTGCATTTAATATGTTTGCATTAGTTTCTTTTGGTTCGGCATTAGAACATTTTTGGGGAGGTAAAAAGTTTATATTCTTTTATATTTCATGCGGATTAGGTGCTGCTTTACTACAATTAGGTTTTAATTATTATGAAATACAGAGTGCTTTAGAAGGAGCGTCTAGTTTAGGTTTGTCAGATAATTCATTACATCATATAATGAATGTTAATTTTACTGATGGAACAAGTTACCGAGGAGATTTGTTTATGGATGGTATTAAACCAATTTTAGCTGAAGCTGGAAAAATTAATCTATTAAATGAGGTTAATTTTAAAAGTTTATTTGATGCATCTATAATTAATCAGACTCCAATGGTAGGTGCCTCGGGAGCAATTTATGGACTTTTGGTAGCTTTTGCTTTTATGTTTCCTAATGCTGAGTTGGCTCTTATGTTTATTCCAGTGCCTATAAAAGCGAAGTATTTTGTACCAGGAATTATTGCTGTCGATTTGTTTTTAGGTTTCCAAGGAAATTCATTGTTTGGTGGTGGTGGTACAGGAATTGCTCATTTTGCTCACGTTGGTGGAGCACTCGTAGGATATTTAATGATGTGGTATTGGAAAAAGACGCAGTTTAATAATAATCGTTGGAATTAATTTTTTAGCTTTATTATCTAAATTTTAAACACAAAAAACACATATGAATATATTAGACGATTTAAAGTTGCAATATAAAATGGGAGGTATTGCTCAGCGAGTAATCTATTGGAATATTGCTTGTTTTTTAATTTCATTGGTGTTTTTTTATCAATTTTCAACAGGACAATTTGCTTTACCAAGTTGGTTAGCATTATCATCAGAACCATCTGATTTCTTGTTTAAACCATGGACATTTTTAACCTATGCTTTTTTTCATGATGGATTTCTGCATTTGTTATTTAATATGTTGGTTTTAAATTTTGCAAGTTCTTTGTTCTTGACTTTTTTTACCGAAAAGCAGTATTTAGGTTTGTATATTTTAAGTGCAATCTTTGCTGGAGTAGCATTTGCGCTTAGCTTTTATTTTTTAAATCTTAGTGCTTCAGTAGTTGGTGCTTCGGCTGCAATTATGGCTATTTTGGTTGCTACGACTACATATCAGCCATTAATGCCTGTTCGTTTGTTACTTATTGGTAGTGTTAAGTTATGGCATATTACACTTGTTATTTTGGTTTTGGATCTTATGCAGTTTAAATCTGGTAATATGGGAGGGCATATTTCTCATCTTGCAGGTGCTGTTTTCGGATTTGTGTTTATAAAACTATTGCAAAGTGGAGTAGATTTGAGTAAGATTGTTACTCGTGTTTTGGATTTCTTTACTAATTTATTTAAGAAATCACCATCTACGCCTTTTAAGAAAGTGCATAAAAATTATAACAATAAACCAACGCAAAGAACTACAACTTCTAAAATTGTTACCAAAGACAAGACGCAACAACAAATTGATGAAATCTTAGATAAAATTAGTCAGTCGGGTTACGATTGTTTGACAAAAGAAGAAAAAGAATTTTTGTTTAAAGCGGGAAAGTAAAATCATTAATTAAAAGAAAATGAAAAACCTTTCATGGTTTAATAAGATAATGTTCTTTCTGAATATAGTACTCACTGTATTGACATTTAGCGCTTATGTTTTGCCATTTTTAGCACCCAAAATTTTCCCTCTTTTATCGGTATTTACTTTGTTTATGCCATTGTTTTTTGTGTTCAATGGATTGTTCTTTTTCTATTGGGCAATTCAGTTTAAAAAACGAATGATTTTGTCAGGATTAGTGCTCTTGATGGGGATTACTTTTATAAATAAATTCTATAAATTTTCGACTAAAGAATATGTTGAGAGTAGTAAGGATTTTACAGTAATGAGTTATAACGTACGTTTGTTTAATGTATTTAAATGGATAGACAGGGAAGATGTTCCGCTTGATATAGAAACGTTTATAAATGAAAAAAATCCAGATATTTTATGTATTCAGGAGTTCTCAAATTCTGCTAATATCGATTTAAAGGTTTATCCGCATCGGTATATATTTATGGAAGGAAATAAGATTAAAACAGGTCAGGCAATTTTTTCTAAGTTTCCTATATTATATCAAGGTAATATTGTTTTTCCTAATTCTAATAATAATGTAATTTATGCTGATATAAAGCGTGGTAAAGACATTATTAGAGTTTATAATATGCACTTGCAGTCAATTAAGATTTCGCCCGATGTAAATGAGATTTCTGATAATATCGATGTGATGAATCAGGAAAAGTCACAACTTATTCTTTCCAGAATTAGTAAAGCATTTAAGCAGCAGCAAGAACAAGCTGAGATATTTAGAGAAAATAAAAAAGAATGCACATATCCACTTATAATCTGTGGAGATATGAATAATAGCCCTTTTTCATACGTATATCGCAATATAAAAGGAAAACTAAAAGATAGTTTTGAAGAAGCTGGAGTAGGATTTGGAGCTACTTATAAGTTCCGCTACTATCCTGCAAGAATCGATTATATTTTTGCTGATAGTAAGATGAAAGTAAAGAAATTTGAAAGCTTCTCAGATTTTGAAAACTCTGACCATTTTCCTATTTTGGCTACTCTTTCAATGGAATAAGAAATGAATTATAGCAGCTTTTGATTCTTTAAATAGTCCATAGCATATTTACCTTCATTAAAAAGCAAATCCAATACACTTAGGTTATTTATAAAACCATGTTTGTCATCAAAGACTTGCGTGTAGGTTTCGAATGCATTAGTATCTTTTTTCCCGTTAGCTAAGACTCTAAAATCCGAAATACTAGCATCAACCTCATGAAAGTATTCTGAGGTCTTAGTGTACTCTAATTTCATTCGTAGGCATTTAGAAACGATATCTAAAGCTTCAAAATTCAAATCCATTAAGAATTGATGTTTCTTATCGAAAAATGGACGTATATCATCTTCAAAAAACTCGAAAAAAGGAGAACTTCTATACGCAGCTTCCAGCGATTTAAAATGTTGTTTTTGCCAATCAAATTCATTTTCTACTTGAATCTCTTTGGTTTTCTGATGTGCATTTTTAGAGTGCTTAACAGGGATGTTTAATAATTGTAGTCCATTTGGGCTATAAATATACGTACGGTTCCTGTTGGTTTGTTTTTGGAAATTATCTTCTATCTCAAACGTAATACTTTCAGATTGCGCCATTACAGCACAATGACTAATTGAAGGAAAGTAGGTTGGAAGTAATAATGAATTCATGTGCTATTTTTGTTTGATTGTTTAATCGTTTACTTGTTGAAAGCACAAGTAAACGATTAAACAGTTCAACGAATAAACGTGTTATGCTTTTTTCTCTTTTCTTTTTCTCCAGAAATAGTCGCCAATAAAGTAGGCTGCCAATAGAAATAAGAAATGTTTAAAGTATGATTGTGGTTGCCCTTCTCCATCTACAGTTGAGAAAACTCTGTCCCAGCGAACTTTATTTAGTCCTTTGCCATGAGTATCCCAGCTCATCCATATAAATACGGGTTTCCCGATAACGTGATCAAAAGGTACAAATCCCCAATATCTGGCATCGATAGAGTTGTCTCTATTATCACCCATCATCCAGTAGTAATCTTGTTTAAATGTGTAAGTTGTAGCAACTTTACCGTTAATAAAAATTTGATTTCCTTTTATTTCTAAATCATTACGTTCGTATTCTGATATTAGACGTTTGTAAATAGGAAGAACTTTTAGGTTAATGTTGATTGTTTTTCCTTTTTGAGGAATATAAATTGGACCAAAAAAATCATTGTTCCAGTTGTAATCTTTGTTATGAGGGAATATTTTAGGGTCTCTGTCTCCTTTGTTTGCTTTCCTTAGCTCAAGACTCTCTACATAAGGATTACTTTTAGCCTTATTAGCTGCATCTGGAGTAGCTTGTACATAATAAGTTTCAGTTTTAGGATCGTAACCTAGATCATCGGTAATGTCATATTGTCTTAAAAGATTTGAAATTTCTTCATAAGAAGAGAACTTGACCTTAAATTTAATGTTATAAGAAAACTGAAGTCTTACTCTTTCAGTTTGTTTCATTTCTTTTCCGTTAATAAAGACAAGTCCGTTTCTTATCTCTAGGGAATCTCCAGGAACACCAACACATCTTTTAACTAGGTTAGTTTTTTTATCTATTGGTTTGTAATAATTTCTATCTGGCGAAAAATTATTCATGTCCAAAAGAGTATCAGCAGGCTGATTAAATACAACAATGTCATTGCGTTTTATTTCTTCAAAACCAGGTAATCTTAAATAAGGTAATTGTAGCTTGTTTAAAAGTGAAGTCTTTTTTTGATTTACATCATCATTAAATAAGTACGATTTCTTTTTTAGCCCAGGAATAGTGTCATGCACCATAGGCAAGGCTACTGTAGTCATTGGTATTCTTGCGCCATAATTTACCTTGCTTACAAATAGAAAATCACCAACTAGTAATGTTTTTTCTAGTGATGAACTTGGTATTGTAAATGGCTGGATAAAATAGGTATGAACTATAGTTGCAACAATTATTGCAAAAAGAAGCGAGCTAAGTGTATCTGCGGTTTTGTTTTCGGGTCTTAAACTTCTGTTTGCATTGTACTCTAATTTTTGAGTATAGTTTACATAATAGATGTAAAAACCGAAAGTAACAAGTCCGAGAACGGTATCTAATGTAGATTTTTTTCCAAAAGTTCGTAGGGTTTCAACCCAAACTATTGGAAACATAATCAAGTTGATAATCGGAATAAAAAGTAATAATGTCCACCAAGTTGGTCGACTGATAATTTTCATTAATACAATGGCATTGTAAATAGGGATTGCAGCTTCCCATTTTTTTCTTCCAGCTGCCTCATATAATTTCCATGTTCCTATAAAATGAACTACTTGAATTACTAAGAAGAATACAAACCATGAATAAAATGACATATCAGTTTTTTTAAGTTAAGATTATTAAACTAAGAATTTGTGATTAGATATTCTTTTTCTCTTTTCTTTTTTTCCAGAAATATTCACCGATAAAAAATGCTGCAAGAGCAAATAAGAAATATTTAAAGTACGATTGTGGTTGACCTTCACCATTTACAGTAGTGAAAACTCTGTCCCAACGAACTTTGCTCATTCCTTTACCATTTGTGTCCCAGCTCATCCAGATGAATACTGGTTTTCCAACAATATGATTTTCTGGAACGTATCCCCAATAACGACTATCTTCGGAGTTGTGACGGTTGTCTCCCATCATCCAATAATAATCTTGCTTGAAAGTATATGTTGTAGCGACTTTACCGTTAATACGAATTTCTGAACCATTTACTTGTAAATCATTCCCTTCGTATTCTTTTATAATTGCTTTGTAAAATGGTAAAGATTCGGTTGTTAATGCAACTGTTTTTCCTTTTTGAGGAATATAAATTGGACCAAAATTATCGGCATTCCATTTGTCTAACTGTGGAAAAATACCTGGATCTGATCCTTTTGCAATTTCTCTTCTTACATTAGTTATTCCAGGAATATTTCTTAATCTTGCAGCACTAGCTTCTGTTAGAGCTCTAAAATATAAAGTGTCTTTTTTTACATCATCTTTAAATCCGGCACCGTCAGTAATATCTAATTCTCTTAGTAATACTTCAAAATCAATAGGAGTTTTCCCGTCTAAAGCTACTGCATAAGAGTATTGAGGTTTAGCTCTTTCTGGTAAAACTAAAACTTTGTTGTTAATGTAAACGATTCCGTCTTTTATCGCTAAACTATCACCTGGAACACCAACACATCTTTTTACGTAATTTGATTTTTTATCAATTGGCTTGTCGGCTCTTCTTTTAGAAGTGTCAAAAAACTTATATACGGTATCCATTGGCCAGTTAAAAACGACAATATCTGTTCGTTTTATTTGTTCATAAGCAGGAAGTCTAAAATAAGGCAATTGAGGCCATTTTAGATATGATTTTTGTTTAGTCATCGGGATAGAGTCGTGTACCATTGGCAAGGCAATAGTTGTCATAGGAACTCTAGGGCCATAGTTAACTTTACTTACAAATAAAAAGTCACCAATAAGTAATGATTTTTCTAATGATGAAGTAGGAATTGTGTATGGCTGAACGATGTAAGTATGAACCAAAGTAGCTACAATTATAGCAAAAAGAAGGGAGCTAACAGTATCGGCAGTTTTGCTTTCTGGAGTTAGACTTCTATTAGCATTGTAAACTAATTTTTGAGTGTAATTAACGTAATAGATGTAAAAACCTAAAGTTACAAGACCAAGAATAGTATCTAATGTAGATTTTTTCCCGAAAGTTCTTAAGGTTTCAATCCAGATTACTGGAAACATAATCAAGTTAATGATTGGAATAAAAAGCAATATTGTCCACCAAGTTGGTCGACCAATAATTTTCATTAGTACAATAGCATTATATACAGGAATTGCTGCTTCCCAACTTTTTCTTCCTGCAGCTTCATATAATTTCCAAGTTCCTATAAAGTGAATAACTTGCACTGCTAAAAAGAATACAAACCATAAATATAGTGTCATACTAATTTGTTTTAAAGTTTAAAATATAGTCTTTCGATAAACGAATTATTATATTTTTAAATTGTTTTTTATTTAAAATTCCAGAACATCTTTCATTGTAAAGATACCTTGCTTTCCTGCAAGCCACTCAGCAGCTATTACAGCTCCAAGAGCAAAACCTTCACGATTATGTGCTGTATGTTTTATTTCGATACTATCAATTCCAGAATTGTACGTTACAGTATGTGTACCTGGAACATCGCCAATTCTTTTGGCTTCGATATGAATTTCTGTAGGTTTGGCTTCGTCAAGAGTCCAGTTTTTGTAAGCGCTGTTTTCGATTACGCCTTTGGCCAATGAAATAGCTGTACCGCTTGGAGCATCTAGTTTTTGAGTATGGTGAATCTCTTCCATATCAACTTTGTAGTTATCGAATTTAGCCATTATTTTAGCTAAGTGTTCGTTAAGCTCAAAGAAGATATTTACACCCAAACTAAAATTTGAGCTAGAGATAAATCCTCCCTTTTTTTCATTGCAAAGAGCAACCATTTCGTCATAATGCTCTAACCAGCCTGTTGTTCCGGAAACTACAGGGACATTAGCGTTAAAAGCATTAGAAATGTTTGCAACTGCAGCAGATGGAACGCTAAAATCGATGGCTACATTAGCAGTCTCAAGTCCTTCATAAGTATTGAATTCGTCTTTTTTTAAGACAATTTCATGACCTCTTTCTAAAGCAATTCTTTCGATTACTTGCCCCATTTTTCCGTATCCTAAAAGCGCAATTTTCATTTGTATGTTTATTTTAAATTCAAAAATTGCAGTTTATCACTGCAATTTAAAAGTGGTAATTAAATGTTAGTCCAACGTTGGGTCTTAATGTTACATCGTCGGGGTATATTTCTGGACGTAAAGATAATCTTTCATTTACGTTAAACTGAATCAATGCAGCATCAACATTTGCATCTATTATATTTAAAACATAAAAGCCCAAGGTTACTAGGGCAGATAAATCTCGATTACGTTGATAAAATTTTTGACCTGCAATAAGTCTGCTATCGTCCAGATATTGAAGTTCGTCATTGTTGTAGCCTTCAAGTCTACGTTTGTATGCATCTCTATATTGATGGTATTTTTTATTATTATCAATATAGAAATACAAACTTGTACCTATGGCTCCGTAAACTAGAGGTATTTTCCAATATTTTTTATTGTATGCCTGTCCTAATCCTGGTAAAATAGCAGAGTAAAAAGCTGCTTTTGCAGGAGTAAGTGGGTCTATCTCAGTCGATTTTAGGGTGTCTTTTGCTACCAAGGCAGCATCTCCTTTTTTTGACTGAGCAAAAACAGCAGTACTTCCTAATAGAAAAAAGAATAGACCTATGGGAACTATTTTATTCACTACCCGTTTATTAATTTGATAATTCTGGCAAAGTCTTCTTCAGAATGGAACGGAATTGTAATTTTTCCTTTTCCGTTTCCAGCTACTTTTATGTCAACTTTTGCGCCAAAATAATTTGTAAATGTGCTTTTTTGATCTTCTTCGATGTCAAATGAAGAGGCTTTTGGTTTTCCAGCAGGTTTAGGTTTTAAACTTTCGTGGTAGTTTTTTACCAAAGCTTCTGTTTCACGTACAGATAAATTACGGCTAACAATTTTTTGGTAAATATCGGTTTGAACATCTAAATCGTCAACGTTTATAATTGCACGACCATGACCCATACTTATAAAACCATCACGGATACCAGTTTGGATAATTGGATCTAGTTTTAAAAGACGTAAGTAGTTTGCAATTGTAGAACGTTTTTTACCAACACGGTCACTCATTTGTTCTTGAGTTAACTGGATTTCATCAATCAAACGTTGGTAAGAAAGTGCAATCTCTATCGGATCTAAATCATGACGTTGAATATTTTCAACCAATGCCATAACCAATGATTCGTTGTCATTTGCAATTCGTATGTATGCAGGAACATGTGTTAAGCCGATTAATGTTGAAGCACGTAAACGACGCTCTCCAGAAATTAATTGGTATTTATTGAAGTCTAATTTTCGAACAGTTATAGGTTGAATCACACCAAGCTCCTTGATAGAAGTGGCTAGTTCACGTAATGATTCTTCGTTAAAATTGCTTCGGGGTTGAAACGGATTTATTTCGATAGCACTAATTTCAAGCTCTATAATACTTCCTACAACCTTATCAGCATTTTTATCGTCAACGGATTTTATATCATTTTCCGGATCTTTTAATAATGCAGATAATCCTCTTCCTAAGGCTTGTTTTTTAATCGCTTTTGTCATAAAAACTATTTACTGTTTTTCTTTATAATTTCTTGAGCCAAGTTTATGTAATTAACAGCTCCTTTACTTGTAGCGTCATAGTTTATAATGCTTTCGCCAAAACTAGGAGCTTCACTTAATTTTACATTTCGTTGGATAACGGTATCAAAAACCATATCATTAAAGTGTTTTTGAACTTCTTCAACAACTTGATTTGATAAACGTAATCTAGAATCGTACATGGTTAGTAACAATCCTTCAATATCCAAGTCTGGGTTATGAATTTTTTGGATGCTTTTAATCGTGTTTAGTAATTTTCCTAAACCTTCAAGTGCAAAATATTCGCATTGAATAGGGATAACTACAGAGTCGGCCGCTGTTAAAGCATTCAAAGTTAAAAGTCCTAATGAAGGTGCACAATCGATAATGATATAATCGTACTCATCTTTAACACTTTCTAATGCTTTTTTTAGCATGTATTCTCTGTTTTCTTTATCGACCAATTCGATTTCGATAGCAACAAGGTCAATGTGAGCCGGAATCACATCTACGTTTGGAGCTGTACATTGAATAATAGCTTCTTTTGGCGTATGACTGTGTTCTAGTATTTGATAGGTACCAATTTCAACAACTTCTACATCAATACCAAGTCCTGAAGTAGCATTTGCTTGAGGGTCAGCATCTATTAGTAATACTTTTTTTTCTAAAACACCTAATGAGGCCGCAAGATTTACAGATGTTGTAGTCTTTCCAACGCCTCCTTTTTGATTAGCAATCGCAATGATTTTGCCCATTTATTTTCTGAATTTTGAACCGTAAAAATACGATTATTTATGGTTTTTGAAAATCTATTTTGTTAACATTTGTTAAACCTTGATTAATCGTCGTTTGACAGCCTACTGTTTTTAAAATAGGTATTATTTCTAAAGACGATTTCAATTTGTTTGTATCAGGCTTAGCTTTTTCTATTTATGTGTGATTTAAAATAATAACTTTCTTAGAGACTATTGAATATCAACTGATTGTTGGCTAATAGTCTGAAAATTAGTATTTCGGGTACAAACTAAATAATGTTGTTTAAAATAAAGATTCGGATTAATTAATTATTCTTTTTTCATGTCTTTTACTAAACTCGCAGTAAAATATAAAATTGCAATTCCGCCAATTATTATACACATCCACATAAACCATGATTGTTGCCAAAAAGATTTGTTTTGAATTGTAGTATCTGTAGAAGCAATTTGTTTTATTTCGGAAATAGAAGCCTCGGGTAAATTAGCCGAAATGCTATTCTTGAAATTGGAAAGGTCATATTGAGGTTCGTTCAAATTATTGTTTCCTGTTTTGATAGTATAGTTTTCATTTGCATTTAAACTGGCAACTATTGAAACGGGGATTTGGTAAAATTTTATTTCAGCAATATTTAATGCAGGATTATCCTGATTGTCGATAGCGATATAAATTTCTTTCTCGAATATTTGTGGAACATTGAACGTGTTTTTTGTATCCGAATTTAATTCGAAATAGGTAATATTTTCTTCATACGTTTCTATTTTACGTTTTACTTTTCGAGTAGCATTTTTATAAATAGTTGCATCTCGTTTGTAGAATGCTGGTTTCGAAATATCGAATGCAATTTGATCTATAATCTGTGGTGCATCAAAAACTATATGAATTTTTGTTTTCTTCTCAGATGTAAGTTGAGTTACCGAACTACTCTTTGGAACTATTTCTTGTAGCGAATTGGTTTTTACCTGATGGTTGTAATTTCCTGCCTTTAGTATATTTATTGGCAATGTTTTTTTATCATCAAAATCTATTTTCAAAAATTGATAAGAAGATAGAGGGAATGATATAGTCTTGATAACATTTGTTTTATCAGTGCTATTTAGGTCGTATAGTTTTTGTGCATTAGATAAACCAAACCATTCTTTTTGGTCGTTACTTCCTGAAATATTATATGTTTTTACTACATCGGAGTTGGCAATAAAAAGCGAAATTTGATTGATACTTTGCGTTGATGGATTGGCAATAATAATAGAACTGCTCTTGTTTGGAACAACAGTTTTGGACACAATGCTATATTCTTCAAAAGAATTTGAAAGTGTCTCTTTTTCATTTCGCACAACAAAGTAAGGAACTTCAATTCCTTTTGAATCAAATATCCTGAAATCACTTAAATCTTCTTTAGACGCGGAACGAATTGCTGGTGGCAAAACGATCTTGTTTAATCCAGTTGATGTTACTGCTTTTATTTTTGCAGTAGTATTATATTGTGCAAACGAAAAGTTTACTAAGAATAATAGAAATAAAAATTTATTTGGTTTCATCAGTTTCATTGGGTTTGTTTTCATCTATTACTAGTACTTTAATTTTTTGATAGACAAAAGAGATTATCAAAATTAAGATACCTAATAGTATAAACGATATAATTTTTCCTGTTTCGGAAATGTTGCTAATATCGTATAAAAATAATTTTACGATTGTTAATCCTAATAATGCTAAAGCAATAATACGAATGGTTTTGGTTTGTTTTTTTATTCCTATGATAAGGAAAACAAAAGCTAAAATTCCCCAAAGAATAGGGAAACCAGTTTTGATTATTTTGGTTCTGGCCAAATCTATTGCTTCTTCGGTCAGCATCTCTCTTATATATCCTAAATCAGTTTTGTAAGTTGCATACAAGTTGCTTGCCTGAATTTGGTCTGTTGTTATTGGAGAATTCATCAATATTAAACCATGAAGCATTAGCTCAGTGCTTGCAATGTAGATTAAAATAAATGCAGCTGCCCAGATATAAATTTTATTACTCAATATTGAGAAAACAAGTTTCTTAGAATTGATTTGATATAATAGATAACCGAAATAGATAATTATTAATAAAGAAATGTAATGCAGGTAAAATGCATAAGGACTTCCAGTTCCTGAACTTATGATTTCTTCGTGTTCTCCAAAGGCGTAATTTGAGAACCAAAAAGTAAACAAGATAATATTGATAAGCGCAATTAACGTTGTACCTTGATAACTGGAATCTGTTTTCTTTCGTGCTAAATAACCAGCTACAATTGCAAAGAATAATAAATGATATACTACAGTAAATGCAGCAGCAGAATATGTGTTTTCGAAATAATAATTAGATTGATAAATCACTTCGAGTAATCCAACAAAATAACTGATGACAAGTCCTAATCCAAAAATGAATTTTCCATATTTTTCTGGATTAAAACTAAAGCCAAGCATTTCGGTATTGTTGGTTTCAGGTTTTAATAGATAAGAAACAGTGAATAATGATGCTATTGCGACCAATCCTGTAATGAATATAGGATTGATAATTATGTTTAAAACGGCTGTGTACTCGTAGAACTTAGCCCAATCCATTATCAAACTTATTATCATTAAGGCATGAACAATTACTGAACCAAATCGATAACTGACAATTTTTGATTTTTGCGAAAGCCATAATAATAAAACTGCCTCGGCAGCCCAGAATAAAGTAATGTAGTTCCCTTTAAACTGAATTGGGATTGCTAGTGTAACAAAGGTTAATGTTAAGCCGATGAGTAAATAAACAGCTTTTTTATCCAGTCCGAATTTTTTGTATAAAAACCAAGCGTAAACTAAATTAAGTAATGCAATTATGGTTGTAAATAATCCTCTTAATTCAGGATGATAATCTGTTAGAATTGCCATTCCTGCAGCATAGAATAAGAAAGTGTTACTGGCTAAAATGACTAATTGTGGGGTAGAGAATTCTCCTTTTGTTCTTATGTTGTTAATGATATTCATTAAAATAAAAATAGAATAGAAAGCAAACCCAAATGCGAATGCACCTAGATAATGAGGTTTCTCGCTAGTTAAGTCATTAACCAACCAGCCACCGTATAATATAATGGTGAATACATAGGCTAGAATATTAACCAGATTCCACTTTTTATGATAAGCCAAAGCTAAAATTCCGATATTCAAGATAATGATATAAGTAAATAATACAACATAATTTCCTTCGCCAGTACTTACCATAAAAGGAACGGCAAATCCACCTATTAAGGAGAGCACGGCAAGTTCAATCCTATTATAAGATAAGGATATAAGTGCACTAAAAGCTGTAATTACGACCATTATACCAAATGCAACGCTCTGGCTAAATAAATGATAGCTATGAAAAGCGATTCCGATCGTAAAATAGAATATTGCAATTGCACCAGCTACGATAACCGAACTAAAGGCGGCGTAGTTTTTACGCAATTTATGAGCAACTCCCATTACCAATGCACCAGCAAGGATTCCAATTCCTACTCGAGCAGGTTCATTTATCCAATCTTTATCAATGGCATATTTTACAAAATAGCTAATTCCTAAAACAAGAATCAGAATTCCGATTTTGTTGATTAAGTTTTCACCAATGAATTTTTCTAAATCAGGATTTTGTTCTTTAAAGTTCTCCCAGAAAGATTTCTTTGGCGGAAGCGGAACATAAGGTTTAGGAGCTTCTTTAAGCTCTACTGGCTTAGGTGTGTTTTCGGAATTGTATGAAAGAGCAATTTTTTCCAACTCTTTTTCTGGAATCTTTTCTTCGATGATTTCTTCCTTGGCTATTTCAAGAGTAGGAGGTTTTATTTCCTCAGGAGTTATATTGATTTCTTCTTTCTTTATAACAGGAATTGGAGCAACAGAAATAGTTTCTGCTGGTTTCTCTATCGTTTTTTGCTGATCTAATTTTTTATTAAGAGATGAAATATCATTCTCAATTTGGTCAAATCGCTTATTAAGAGTGTTGAGTATATAGATCAGAAAAACAAATATTAGTAAAAACAGAAATGTCTCCATAAACAAATAAATAAAATATTGTAAGCGGTAAATATAATAACATTTTAATAGTGTTAAAGTATTTTGGTAGTTTTTATCTGTATAAAGTGTTTTGTGATATAAATATAAAATCTAGAATTAATTTTAAAATAAATGGCTTTCATCATTTTTTGGGTTTAGAGATTCTTTATTCACTTTTGAATGAATTACTGCTTTTGATTTTTATTACAATTGTATATATTGTAAAATAAAACCTACTTTATGATAATAATCAGCTTTATGGCGATAATGTTTTTTTAAATTCGAGAATTAATTTAATGCAACAGTTTAATAAAAATAGAATTTAAAATTTAGTAAAGACTACTTTATTAATTAAGAGGAGAAACATAAAAAGGATTAGTAATTATTTCACCTTGAGTTCTACATTGACTTTTGCAAAACTAAATCAATACTCAAATGAAAAAAGTTGTCTTAATTATGGCAGGACTTGCTTTTGTAGCCTGCAAGAAAGAATCGAGTGAACATGATTTCTCAAAAGCTCCAGTAGTCGAGAAATCTGAATTATTAACCAAAGCATCTAATTTCTTTAAATCTGTTTCAACAATAACAGGAGAAGATATTCCACAAGTGAAAATCGATCTGGGTAAGAAATTATTCTATGATAAAGCATTGTCTAAAAACGGAACCATTAGTTGTAATTCCTGTCATAATCTTGCCACTTTTGGTGTAGATAATAAATCCCTTTCAGTGGGAGATACGAAGGAATTAGGAGGGCGTAACTCTCCTACGGTAATTTATTCCTCACTTCATTCTATGCAGTTTTGGGATGGTCGAGCTAAAGATGTAGAAGAGCAAGCCAAAGGACCTTTGTTAAATCCTGTTGAACACGGAATTCCGAACGCGGAATTTTTGGAGAAAAAATTAAGAGAGATTCCAGAGTATCAAGCTCTTTTTAAGAAAGTATTCCCTAATGATAAAGAGCCTATTACTTTTGATAATCTTGCCAATGCAATAGGTGCTTTTGAGCGTAAGTTGATTCCTAAAAGTAAATTTGATGATTATTTAGACGGAAATGAATCAGCATTAAATGATCAGGAAAAAAAAGGACTAAATTCTTTTATAGACAATGGTTGTATAACGTGTCATGGTGGTGTAGCTCTTGGTGGACAGATGTTCCAGAAATTCGGAGTTTATGGAGATTACACTAAAATGACTCGTAGCAAAAAAATGGATAAAGGACTTTATGATTTAACTAAAAAAGAAGGTGATCAGTTCTTGTTTAAAGTTCCGAGTTTGAGAAACGTTGAAAAAACAGGACCTTACTTTCATGATGGTTCAGTTGCTTCACTGAAAGAAGCTGTAAAAATGATGGGGAAATTGCAACTGGATAAAGAGATTACGGATAAAGAAGCCGATGATATGGTTGCCTTCCTGAAAACGTTGACAGCCGATGTTGATGCAAAGTATAAAGAATAAATAATTGATTTTAAACTGAACGAGGGTTCTTCAAATTTTTTTGAGGAGCCCTTGTTTCATTTGAGCTAATATGACCTGCCAAGTTTCTGCTTTTCCTTCGGGACGTTATAGTGGATTTAATATTGGATTTGTTGTAAAACAAAAAAGTCTTTTCAAATAAATGAAAAGACTTTTGTCGGGGTGGCAGGATTCGAACCTGCGGCCTCCTGCTCCCAAAGCAGGCGCGATAACCGAGCTACGCTACACCCCGAA
>NZ_NCWQ01000063.1:0-43795 GCF_002156885.1 Flavobacterium sp. AJR
CTTATTCCTGTTTTTTAACATAAGCTATTTACATAACTTTAACCCACTTTTAAAAAAAGTTATTTATAAAAAACAGAACTCTATGAGAAAAATTTACCGTTATGAAAAATTGTCATTCTCGGCTCCAGTCGATGAAGATATTAATTTTGAAATCAAATTTATATCCGACGGTAACATAGGGCATACCGTAATCAATATACCCGGAGATAATGATTCTGAAATTGCTAATTCTGGTAAATCTTCCTTAGGAAAAATACAAACGCTCACAGCCGAAAAAACAATTTGCGTTTCGGATATTGCCAATCCTATACCTCACGAAGACACAATTGCTATTGAATACTATATCAATAAAAAACTACTTGCAAAACATTCTAATCTAAAAAGCGATACTGATCGTCCTTATGTAATTTTAACCATCAAATTTTCAGTAAAATGAAAAACTGGATTATAATTAGCACGGTTTTTTATTTCGGAACAATTCAAGCCCAAAAAAAATTAGATATCCTTACAACACCTACTTCTCCTGCGGCAGCTGTTTTAGGTATGCAACCAAGTGCTATATTACAACCCAAATCTTATCGTGCTCTAGAAACTGCTCTTTATTCAAACTTTAGTGATGAAAATGGAAATAGTATAATCCCAAATGATTTTGGTCTCGAATTTATGCCGTATTGGGCAAACGATCATGGCATGAGTCTGGAGGAATATCTTTATCCAAAAGCCAACCTTGATCAGCTTTTGCGCAACTCATCATTTTCTTTGGCTTCTACTCAAAATTTCATGCTACAAGACAGCACAAATACAAGAAGTCTTTCTTTTGGCTACCGCACCTCTATCTATTTTGGAAATAAAAGAGATAAAGAAATCATCCAAAAACACATAGAAACTTTAAGCAATAACCAACGTATTGGTTCTAAAATCTTAGCTGAACTTAGTGAACTTGCAGAGAAATTTAAATTTAAAACAAAAAGAGAATACCTAACAGCCGTACGAGATAAACTTACCAATCGGATTTACGAAGTACTCGATAAAAAATCGATGAAAGAAGCCGAAGAAATAACCAACAATATTTACGACGCTACTGATGTACTCCCTTTTGATGAAAATGATGTCGATTCGTTTTTCATTTCATTTTCTGAATTAATAGAAGACAAAACAATGGGAAGTTATGACGAATTTAAATCTTATATTCTATCGCGTCAAGGATTAAGTATAGACTTGGCTTACGCATTAGCATTAAATTTTCCGACTAATGATTTTAAATACTCCAATGTACCCAGACAATCATTTTGGATTACTCCTTCTTATAAATTCTCAGATAAAATAAGTTTTCTAAAAGCTACCGGTGTATTACGATATGAATGGTACAATAAGGAGTATTTTGAGAATTATTTTCCTGACACCAAAGTATATAAAAACAATTTCGATTACGGATTAGCATTACAAAGTCAGTTCAAGAAATTTTCATTAGAATTTGAAGCTACCGGCCGACAGAGCAGTTCTCTTTTAGTTGCTGGCACAGATGCTTCGGGAAACACATTATACACCAAAGAAAACGCATCCGATTTTCAATACATAGGAACATTTAGTTATAGACTTACAGAACAAATTGCCCTATCCTATCAAATCGGAAGTGCTTTTAAACCCGTTTTTAACCACAACGGAACATTGATTTCGATGCTGTCATTAAACTTTGGTTTTGGCGGCCCCAATATAACAGATTTAACTTCAAAATAAACCTCAAAAATCATACTCAAACCTACATCCGATGATTTTAAATCATCATAAAAAATATGGCAACTAAAATAGGAATTTATATTACCGGACTCGGACAATCTATACACAACGAAACTGTAGAGAAATATACTGAAAGACTTAGAAACGAATTGAACTTTACCACAACAGGTTTTAATTATTTTATTAAAACAGAAAAAATTTCTTATCAACCCGAGAAAAATAGCACTGTTGTAAGTCTCTTTAAAAAAGACAAAAATGACATCGAAGAATTAATTTATAAAATATATGATTTTCAGTACCACAAAATCTTAACCGAAAAATTTGAACACTACAACATCTTCATAAAAAATCTAATCCTATTTAGCTTAATAATAAAAAAGACACCCCAAATTACTTTAAGGTTTTTCAGAAAAAAAGAATTTAGCAGCCCTTATCAAACAACTTATGCTTTTTCTATTCTTCTGATAATATCATTATGTGTTCTTTTTTTAATTCCGGCTTGTATCGATTTAATGACTAATGAAAGTATTATAAAAAATATCTCAAAACTACTTTACCACATCGGTTATGACATTGACGTAGAAAGGATACATAATTACGGGAAATACGTTCTTTCGATAACGACATTAATTTTAATTTTTGCGCCTCAATCTAAAACCATTATCACATCGCTTGCAACCGAATTTTCTTGTGTTGACAGTTATATAGCCAATGGGGAACAAAGCCAAATTGTATTAGGAAATCTTGATTCGCTTGTAGAGTATATCGCCGAGAATGAACCAGATCCTGAAATTCACTTTCATTGTTACAGTTTTGGAAGCATCTTAGCAGTTGACCTTCTTTTTCCGGTAGCAGAGATTCCACCATCAGATAACGTTCAGAAATTAACCAAACTTCTTATTACAACTGGAAATCCTTATGAATTTATAAATGCTTATTATCCTTCTTTTTACAAAAGAAGAAGTCCGATAATGGAAAACACTATAAAATGGATGAATGTTTATTCTGTTTCTGATGTTTTTGCTACAAATTACAGAAAAGATGATTCTCGTGGTGAAGCCGAGTTTGGAATAAAAAATATAGCGATTCTACCAGAAAACATTAACTATGAAATCACATCCGACAAATCTGGCATAATTGCCTTTTTCTCGTTAAATAGTATTAAAATGCATAAATGTTACTGGGATCCAGCTACTATAGGTCAGAGTTGTATGAAGGTATTACTACCAAAATTAACGAGCAAAGGTTTCATATAAAAATATGTATCTCAATTAATTACCAAAATAAGTATTAATTTAGATAACAAAAAACAGCCCCATGAAACCTATCATCTTTATCCCCGGAATTCAAGCTACGAGTCTTGTTAATAGTAATACCTTCGATTTTAATTATATCTGGAATGCCTACGACACATTGGGTTCATCTATTGGTTCATCAATTTTTGGAGCTTATATTAACGAAAACCTACAATTTAATCCTTTGTACGACCAAGGAATTGAAACGATAATAGAACGCAATCATATTGCTAAATTCCCATACGAGAATTCTATTTCTAAATTAAAAAACAAACTAAACGAGACCAGAGCATACAAAAATACTCCTGTATTTTTATTTGGTTACGATTGGCGAATGTCGAATATGGAAAGCGCCAAACGTTTAAAAATTTATATCGAATACCTCAAGCACAAACTTCAGGATCAAAACATCGAAGGATTCCGGTTTATTACTCATAGCATGGGAGGATTGGTTTTAAACTGCTACCTAAGTTTATTAAAAGATGATTTTTCCGGAATCGATAAAATAATCATGAATGCTCCTCCATTTTTAGGATCTCCATATGCATTGGTACATATGGTAAAAGGAGACGGTGGTTTAAGAAGTATCCTAAACTGGGTTATAGGAAGAAATGAGGATATGCGTAAAGTTATTCGAACTTATCCTGGGGTTTATGAGTTATTACCCATTTACAAAGACGCTTTAACCTATGCAGATAATAATGAACCACTGGATCTTTTGAAAAAAGAATATTGGCAAGACAACTTATATAGAGATATCGAACCACTTTTTGATTCTAGATTAGCACTTTTAAAAGAATTTCGTTCTCCTACGGGTTTAAAAAACTTATCCGATTTACCTCAGGCTCTAAAAGACAGAATGATAATTATTGTAGGTGAAGATGATAAAACATTTACAAAGGTAAAAGTCCTAAAAAAAGGAAATAACAACATTCAAAATTTAGTCGACTTAGGCTCTCTTAATGACGGAAGAGAATCTGGCGACGGAACTGTTCCTTTTAAAAGTTCTTCTATTTATGCAAAAGACATTAAAACATTTGCTGTAAAGAAAGAAAACTTCTTTGATGAAATAAGTAACAATCTTGATTTTCATGGTTTATTCTTAAATGATAGTCGAGTACAGAATATTATACAGCGCTATTTTTTAACCGAAAGCGCCAACCCAAAACTCAGTGGGCTTAAAAATTGGTGGGACACTCCTAACGGAAGTGTTAGAAAAGTGGATTGATTAAACTATTATGAATAATCTATAAATAAAACGATTTCGAGAGGTTTTCCGTAAAATCATCTATAGAAACAATCCTCTAAATACAATATCCAAATTAAATGCATTTTTTTAATTACTTACTAAAGCCTATCTTTGCAGGCTTTATTTTTAAAAACAAAAAGCAGTAAATTATATAAAATGACAAAAAATAACGTTTTAAAAGGAGTATTTCTAGTAGCATTTGGCGCAACAAGTTATGGTATGTTGGCCACTTTTGTAAAAATGGCATACGACGAAGGATTCACAACAGCAGAAGTAACTACTTCTCAATTTATATTAGGAATCATTGGAATCCTAATCATCAATGCTTTTCAAAAAGCAAAACATAAAAATACAGTTGTTAACGCAACACCAAAAAACATTGCTCAATTAATGACGGCTGGAACTTCATTAGGAATGACAAGTTTATTCTATTACCTGGCTGTAAAATACATTCCAGTTTCTATCGGAATCGTTTTATTGATGCAAACTGTATGGATGGGAGTTTTATTAGAAATGATTTTAGAGAAGAAACTTCCTTCTAAACAAAAAATAGTTGCTGTAATTATTGTTTTAGGAGGTACTGTATTAGCTACTAATATTACTCAAAACGAGATCCAATTAGATTGGCGTGGTCTAGCGTGGGGTTGCCTAGCAGCTGCATCATTTACTACAACAATGTTTACCGCAAACCGAGTTGCTACCGAAATTTCGTCAGCACAACGTAGTTTATATATGCTTTTAGGAGGAGCTGTTATTGTCTTTTCTTTTGCAATAGCTACACAAGTAACTCCGTTTAACTTCGAAATTTTCACAAAATGGGGTATCATACTTGCACTTTTTGGTACAATTATACCTCCTATGCTTATGAACGCAGGTTTCCCTCTTACAGGAATTGGACTAGGAAGTATCGTTTCGGCACTAGAACTTCCTGTATCTGTAATGATGGCTTACGTATTGTTAAATGAGCAAGTTATATTCTTACAATGGGTTGGAATAATTTTAATCATATTAGCTATCATTATCATGAACTTAAACTTCCAAAAGGAAAAATAAGCGTTAAAAAATACTTGTTAAAAAATAATTAAGATATTGTCCTAAAATCCCAATTATTTTTATAAATTCGTAATAAAATTACTATTATGAATTTACCTTGGCATCTTTACGTAATGGCTTTGCTCTACATTCTGGCTGGGATAAATCATTTTAGAACCCCAGGAATGTACCTAAAAATCATTCCTTCTTACTTTTCAAATCCAAAATTATTAAATATTTTAAGCGGTGTCGCTGAGATTATATTAGGGTCGCTCCTATTAATCTCAGCGACATCTCATTTTGCTGCATGGGGAATTATTGCGTTATTGGTCGCAGTTTTCCCAGCTAACGTATACATGTATCAAAACAAAAAAGCAAGTTTTGGGTTACCTCGATGGGTTTTAATATTACGCATGCCTCTTCAACTCGTTTTGATTTTGTGGGCATATCAATATACTTTTTAACATTTATACATTAATTAAACACTTTTATTATGAAAAAACTTTTTGCTGAATTTTTTGGAACGTACTGGCTTGTATTTGGAGGTTGTGGAAGTGCTATTTTCGCAGCAGGAATCCCAGAATTAGGAATTGGATTTGCTGGTGTAGCACTAGCTTTTGGTTTAACCGTTTTAACGATGGCTTATGCCGTAGGACATATATCAGGAGGTCACTTTAATCCCGCAGTTTCTTTTGGTCTTTGGGCTGGTGGAAGATTCCCTGCAAAAGACCTAGTACCATACATTATTGCACAATGTGTTGGAGCAATTGCTGCTGCCGGAACTTTATATACAATTGCATCTGGTAAAGCTGGATTTGTGATTGATAATACTAAAGCCGGAGCTTTTGCATCAAATGGGTTTGGAGCTTTTTCTCCAGAAGGATATTCCTTACAATCGGCTTTTATAGCTGAATTTGTACTGACTTTGTTTTTCTTATTAATCATCCTTGGAGCAACAGATAAATTTGCTAATGGAAGATTTGCTGGAATAGCAATTGGTTTAGGGTTAACATTAATTCACTTAATAAGTATTCCTATCACAAACACATCAGTAAACCCTGCGAGATCATTATCTCAAGCAGTATTTGTTGGTGGAGAACCATTATCTCAAGTTTGGTTGTTTTGGGTTGCACCAATTCTAGGAGCAATTGTAGCAGGTTTTATATATAAATCATTGTTGCAAAATCATGATGCTGCATAAATTATCATTTTCTAAAATCGATTATTAATCCTTAAAACTTTAAAATATGGAATTTTTATATTTCTTACTTATTGGCGCGATTTCTGGTTGGCTAGCAGGTCAAATATGGAAAGGTGCAGGTTTTGGAATCCTTGGCAACATCGTTGTTGGAATAATAGGTGGTCTTGTAGGCGGATGGATTGCTGGAAAACTAGGTATTGGCGGCGGCGGTTTGCTTTGGCAAATTATAATTGCTGTTGGTGGCGCCTGGGTACTTTTATTTATTATTAGCTTGATAAAAAAAGCATAACCACTCTTATACACTTGCTATAAATTAGACAAGCAATAATCATTTTATACTAAGAGAAGAAAGAAGTTTAATAACTTTATTTCTTCTCTTTTTTTTATTAAATAGTTACATCAAAACAACATTCAATCTAAAAATCAGCCCTTTAATAAAATCATATTACTAAAATTATTAAATTTGAGTAAATACTTCTGCCATGAATGAAATTATTTCTTACTTCGGTACCATTCCATCTTTACACAGAAGTCTGATTCTTGTAGGCGGAATAACCATCTTCTGGATGATAGAAAATACTTTTCCACTTTTTAAATTCAATTATAAAAAATGGAATCACGCTGGAATTAACTTCTTTCTGACATTCACCACCATTTTAATCAATTTTGTATTAGCATTTATCCTATTACAAACTGCAGATTGGACTATTAAAAACAATTTCGGTATCCTACAGTGGATTCCAGAAATCCCTTTATGGTTATACACAGTTATTGGATTATTGTTATTAGATTTAATTGGAGCCTATCTTGCCCATTTTACCGAACATAAAGTAAAATTTTTATGGCGTTTTCATCTTATTCACCATACCGACACTTGGATCGACACAACAAGTGGCAACCGTCATCATCCTGGAGAAAGTATAATCCGGTTTATTTTTACAACTTTCGGCGTTTTAATTGTAGGAAGTCCGATGTGGATGGTTTTCTTATACCAAACACTCTCCGTAATATCTACTCAATTTACCCATGCAAATATTTCGTTACCAGACAAAGTTGATTCTTTTTTAAGCTACTTTATTGTTTCTCCAAATATGCACAAAGTACATCATCATTATATATTACCTTATACAGATAGTAATTATGGAAATATTTTTTCAATCTGGGATCGTCTTTTTGGAACTTTTATGACACTACCAAAAGAAAAAATCATCTACGGCATAGATACTCACATGAACCCAAATGAACATAACAATTTGAAAAATTTACTGCAAATTCCGTTTCAAAAACATCGTTCACCAAAAAACCGTTAAAATCCACAAAAAAAAGCGACCATAAGCGACGAAGTAATTATTTTTTTTACTAATATTGATATGTAAATTGAATATCAATATATTATTAATCATTAACCCCTATTTGAATTAATTTTCACGTGATGAAAAAGAGTAACCGTAAAGAATTGAACTGGGAACAAACAGAAAAACTTGTTACATTAGCCCTAGAAGAAAAGAATCCTTTTGAAATTATCAAAAAAGAATTTGGATTGGCTGAAAAAGAGGTTTTAGAGATAATGAAAAAGAAAATGCCCGCTGAGAAATTTGAAATGTGGAAAAAGAAAGCTATTGCTAATAAGCCTAAGCCAAAACCTGTTAAGATAGATGATTTTGATGAAGATCTAGATGGAAAATATTACATAAAGAATAAATTAGACTAATCATAAAACTCCTGAAACAGGAGTTTTTTTTTACTCCAATAAATAAAACTGGAATGTTTTTGTAACTTTTTCAGCTTATAAAGACCAATAATAAAACTAACTCAATAGAATAATGAAAAAAATAATAGTTACACTAGCATTAGCAGCTGTTTTTTTGGGATGTAAAACAGGCAGCTCTACTACTGCATCTGCAAAACCAGAAGTTGCAGTTAACATCAATCTTAACGATGTAAAAGACGACAAAGTTCTCGTTACAGTTACTGCTCCAAAAATAAATACAGATGAAGTAACCTATAGCATTCCTAAAACTGTTCCTGGAACATACTCTGAGGACAACTACGGTAAGTATATCGATGATTTAAAAGCTTATGACTCTAAAGGAGCACTCCTTACCATAAAAAAGCTAGACGACAATACTTGGTCAATAGCAAATGCAAAAACACTAAAGACGATTACTTATTTAGTAAACGATACTTTTGATACCGAAAAAGGAACAGGTTTTGGCAATGACGATGTTTTCTCACCTGCAGGAACAAATATCGATGCCGGAGTTAATTTCATGATAAACACACATGGTTTTGTTGGTTATTTTCAAGACAAACTAGACATTCCTTATAAAGTTACAATTGCGCATCCTGCAACACTTTGGGGAGCAACATCTATGACTGATGAAGATGCAAGCAATACAAGCGATGTATTTACAACATCTCACTATGCAGTTTTGGTAGAAAACCCAATTATGTACTCTAAACCAGACTACACATCATTTGATGTAAACGGAATGGAAATACAAATAGCAGTATATTCTCCAACTGGAAAATTCACAGCCGAAAGTATCACGCCAGAAATGAAAACGATAATGACTGCTCAGAAAAACTTTTTGGGTAAAATAAATTCGACTAAAAAATATACTGTTCTATTATATTTATCATCTATGAAGCCAACCGATGCTCATGGATTTGGAGCATTAGAACATCCTACAGCAACAACTGTTGTTTTACCTGAAATGATGCCAAAAGAAGAATTGGTAAAATCAATGAAAGATGTAGTATCTCACGAATTCTTTCATATCGTAACTCCATTGACAATTCACTCGAAAGAAATTCAATACTTTGACTACAATGCACCAAAAATGTCTGAACATTTATGGATGTACGAAGGTGTTACCGAATATTTTGCAAACCTTTTCCAAATTAATCAAGGTTTAATCGATGAATCTGAATTCTACTCTCGTATTGCTGAGAAAATAGAACACGCAAAAGCATTGAATGATACAATGTCATTTACAAAAATGAGCGCCAATGTATTAGAACAACCATACAAAGACCAGTACTTAAACGTATACGAAAAAGGAGCGCTTATTGGTATGTGTATCGATATTATCATTAGAGAAAAAAGCAATGGCGAAAGAGGAATTCTGGATTTAATGCATAAATTATCAGATGAATATGGTGTTACAAAACCATTTAATGATAATGAGCTTTTCGCAAAAATCACTCAATTAACTTATCCAGAAGTTGGAGCTTTCCTAAACACTTATGTTGCAGGAACAACACCAATTCCTTATGATACTTATTTAGCAAAAGTTGGTGTAACAAACGCTGCCGAAAAAGTTCCCGGAACAATTTTCTTAAAAGGTCAAACTCCATATATCACTATAAATCCTGAGACTAAGCAAATCATGGTTATACCTGAAATGGAATTGAATACTTTTTTCAAAAGCCTAGACTTAAGAGGAGGTGATTACATCCTTTCTATAAATGAAAAACCATATTCATTGGTAAACATATACGAATTGATCACAGAAAGTCAGACATGGAAAGAAGATGCACCAATAACTGTTAAGATAAAACGCGATGGTAAAGAATTAACTTTAAAAGGCGCTGTTAAACTTCCATACGAAGAAAAGAATACTTTTAAAGCGACAGACAATTCTAAACAAGCACTTAGAAATGCTTGGTTAAAAGGATAATAAGAAATTAAAACAAGAAAATCCCAATTTAGAAATAGATTGGGATTTTTTTATAAATTAAAAGTTGAGCATCGTTTTTTTAAAACTATTTTCTTTATTTTGCAGCAAAATCTATAAACAATGAAAAAAACTATTATTGCATTCGTTACACTTGTTCTTTTAGCTTCATGTAACAAAAACGAATCAAAAACCAACTTGCATATTACCGGAAATATAAAAGGATTAAAAAACGGAACCTTATACATACAAAGAGTAGTCGATACTTCTCTAGTAGCTATAGATAGTATTAAAATCGATGGTAATTCTGCTTTTGAAGCTAACATCGAATTAAAATCGCCAGAGATGCTATATCTATCTGTAGATCGTGGCGTAACCAACTCTTTAGATAATAATATATTATTTTTTGCCGAACCAGGCAACATTAACATTGATACAAATCTAGACAATTACCTTTCTAGCGCTAAAATTACAGGATCGAAAAACCAAGAATTATACGAAGATTACCGCAAAATAAATTCTCGTTTTAATGATGAAAATCTTAGCCTAATCGAATTACGATTTAAAGCAATAAAAAACAATAACCAGAAAACATTAGACAGCATAGACGAAAAACAAGAGTCTAATATTAAGAGAAAATATCTATACGCTACAAACTTTGCCATCAACAACAAAGATTACGAAATAGCTCCTTACATCGCCTTATCAGAGATATACGATATCAATATTAAATATTTAGATACAATACAAAAATCGATGACTCCAAAAGTAGCACAATCCCTTTATGGTAAAAAACTTACTGAGTATATTGCCAAAATTAAAAAACAACAATAAATAAATATAAAATTCTAAAAATCAATATTTTACAATTTAAAACAACTTTTATTGCACCTATACTAATACCTGGACGGTTAAGGATGAATGTGGTAATACTTCGGACACTTTCACGCAAGTGATTACTATCGAAGATACTACGAAACCTACTTGGACTACTCTAGCTGGAAGTCTTAATATAACTATCCAATGTAGTGATGCTGCAGGTTTAACTACTGCGCAAGCTAGTGCTCCTGTAGCAACTGATAATTGTGATAGTGAGGTGACCATCGAAAAAACTAGTGGACAATTTGTAGCTTCTGAGTCTTGTGCAAATGCAGGAACTTATACAAACAGTTGGATAGCAAAAGACAATTGTGGTAATATCACTGATACTTTCACGCAAGTGATAACTATAGAAGATACTACTAAACCAACATTTAACGGTGAGCTTCCTACTGATATCACAGTATCATGTGATAAAGTTCCTGAAGCAGCAAATATAACTGCATCTGACAACTGTAATGTTGATGTGCCTGTAGTTTATACTGAAACAAAAACTGGTATCGAGAATGAATGTAGTACCAATTATATACTAACTCGTAAATGGATAACTAGCGATTGTTCAGGAAACACAACTTCGTTTACTCAAGTAATTACTGTTAAGGATACTACTGCTCCAACTGGAACTGTTCCTGCTGATATTACTTTGGAAAACATTGCAGCTATTCCTGTTGCAGATCCTAATGCTGTAATTAATCCTACCGATAATTGTAGCCAAACTGTAAATGTAACAGTAAGTGATTCTGATAACGGTGGTACTGGTTGTGGAGGTAGTCCATACATCTTAACCAGAACCTATACTTTATCTGATTGTGCTGGTAATAAAACCATATTGGTACAAACAATTACGGTTAAAAATGATGTTATACCAACTGCAACTTTTAATAGTGAAGCTTGTAATGCGGATTCATCTACGGTTAACTTATTTAATTTATTACCTAGAAGTACAACTGCGGTTGGTACCTGGATAGATACTGATAATTCTCATGCTATAAACGGTAACATTGTTACTTCTTTTGGACTTCCTGTTGGTAACTATTTATTTGAATACCAAATACAAGATGAAGTTTGTCCTAGAAGTTTATTTGTAAACCTTTCTATCAATGATGATTGTAAAGTATTAGCATGCGGAACAATACTGGTACATAATGCATTCTCTCCTAATGGTGATAGTTTCAATAATAAATTTGTCATCGACAATATAGAAGACACAGTATGTTATCCAGATAATACTGTCGAAATATACAACCGTTGGGGAGTACTAGTATTTGAAACTAGAAATTATAACAACACAACAAATGCTTTTGACGGTATTTCAAGAGGAAGAACAACCGTAAAACAATCAGACGGTCTTCCTTCAGGAACTTACTTTTATATTCTAAATTACACTTCTGTGGATGGAAACGGTGCAATTCAGACAAATAAAAAAGATGGATTCTTATATCTAACAAAATAACAAAGAACACAACTCACTGATAATATAACAGCTCTGTTATCAGTGAAGTGTTTTAATAAAAACAAGTCTTTTTTTGATGCACGAAGGTATTACTACTTTTTTATCATTAACAAAAAAGAACCAATGCAATAATAAAATAATAAATATCTACTATGAGAACAAAATTATTTTCTTTCGTTTTGATGTTTACAGCTATAGTAAGTTACGCACAACAAGATGCTCAATTTACACAATATATGTACAACACCATAAATATCAACCCCGCTTATGCAGGGTCACGAGGAGCTCTAAGTATTTTTGGTTTATACCGTACGCAATGGGTCGGACTTGATGGCGCCCCAGAAACTAGTAGTTTTTCGGTAAATACCCCAATAAATAACAGTAATCTAGGATTAGGAGTGTCATTGGTTAATGACAAAATTGGACCTACAAATGAAAATACTTTTTCTGTAGACCTTTCCTATACTATACCTACTTCACCAAACTATAAACTATCTTTTGGTATTAAAGCCACGGGTAATTTATTCAATTTAGATGTCAATAAATTAAATCCAGCTGATCAAGGCGATCCGCAATTTCAGAATTTAGATAATGTCTTTAAACCAAATATCGGAGCCGGAATATATCTTCATTCAGATAAAGCATACATAGGTTTATCTGTACCAAACTTCATCGAAACCAACCGTTATGATGATAATGATATTGTAATATACAAGGATAAGATAAATTATTATTTGATGGCAGGATACGTATTTGATTTGGATTATTACCAAGACATTAAGTTTAAACCTGCTTTATTGACTAAAATGGTAGAAGGTGCACCATTACAAGTAGATGTTTCGGCCAATTTTATGTTTGTCAACAAATTTGTAGTTGGAGTAGCTTACAGATGGAGCGCCTCATTAAGTGCGATGGTAGGTTTTCAGGTTAGCGATGGATTATATATAGGATATGGCTATGACCGTGAAACTACCAACTTAAACAATTATAATTCTGGCTCACATGAAATATTCTTACGCTATGAATTTATCAAAAACAATGGTAAAATGACAACCCCTCGTTTCTTCTAAAAATATTTATTATGAAATCGGCAATGATTCCAAAATAGCCAATAATAAAGAAGAATGGCGATACCATGTTCCTTTAAAAAACAAATAAATAGATCAACATGAAAAATTTTACAATCCTTTACATAACAATAGTAAGTGTTTTTTCTTTAAACAGTTATTCGCAACAGAGCAAGATTGCTTTTGGAGATAAAAAATATGACAACTATGCCTATATAGATGCCATTAAAACCTATGAACGTGTAGCCGAAAAAGGATACAAATCTGAAGATATGTTCAAGAAACTAGGTAACTCCTATTATTTCAACTCCGAATTTGATAAGGCGGCAAAATGGTATGGCGAATTATTTGCCATGAACACCGAGGTAGAACCTGAGTATTATTACCGATACGCACAATCATTAAAATCTACCGGAAATATTACCAAAGCCAATCAAATGCTTGATTTATTTAATCAGAAATCAAAAAAGGATACTCGTGGTAAACTCTATGAAAGTGACAAAAATTATCTTGAACAAATTAAAGCTAACTCTGGACGCTATAACATTGAGAATGCAGGAATAAATAGTAAATACTCTGATTACGGAACTACTTTTTATCAAAACAAAATTGTTTTTGCTTCAGCAAGAGATACGGGTAATTTTAATCAACGAATACACAAATGGACTGGTGAGCATTTCACCAATCTATATCAGTCAGATGTAGATCAGGATTTTAATCCCAATGCCCCTAAAAAATTCAAGTCTAAAATAAACTCAAAATTCCACGAATCAACTCCAGTTTTTACAAAAGACGGTAAGACTGTTTATTTTACAAGAAACAATTACATAGATGGCAAAAAGGGAAAAGATGAAAATAAAATAACCTTAATAAAAATATACAAGGCCACGCTAGAAAATGATAAATGGACTAATATAATGGAAGTCCCATTTAATAGTAATAATTATAGTACGGCACATCCTGCACTTAGTCCAGATGAAAAAACATTATATTTTGCATCGGATATGCCAGGAACATACGGACAATCGGATATTTATAAAGTAAACATTAATACCAATGGAGGATTTAGTTCTCCCGTAAATTTAGGCCCTGGAATAAATACAGAAGGAAAAGAAACATTCCCATTTATAACAGACGATAATGAAATTTATTTTGCCTCAGATGGGCATCCCGGACTTGGAGGATTAGATGTTTTTGTTGGAAAAATAGCTGACGATGGCACAATAAGCAATGTTCAAAATATTGGAGCAGATATTAATTCTCCCAAAGATGATTTTGCTTATATAATTGACACCAAATCCAGGAGAGGATTTTTTACATCTAACAAAGATGGCGGACTGGGATCTGATGATATCTATAAATTTTTAGAAACAAGAAAGTTATACTGCATTCAGGAATTATACGGAGTCATAACAGATAAAGAAACAGGGGAAGTTTTACCGAATACAAAACTGACCTTATATGACGACAAATACAAAATTATAGCTACTAGTTATTCTGATCAAAATGGTAATTATACTTTTCCCGTTGAGTGTGGTATGTCATATTTTGTACGTGCCGAAAAAAACAAATATACTACTAGAGAGTTAATGGTAAATATTTTAAAAGAAAACGGAAGAACCAATTTACCAATAACATTAGAAAAATCTGAATGTATGGTAACAATTGGTGATGATCTAGGTAAATGTTTTGGCATCAAAATGATATACTTCGATTTGGATAAATCTAATATCCGTACAGAAGCCGCATTCGATTTAGAAAAAATACTAGATGTATTGAATCAATATCCAAAAATGAAACTTGATATTCGTTCTCATACCGATAGTCGTGCCACACATAAATACAATGAAGCATTGTCTGACAGAAGAGCTAAATCAACCATACAATGGCTAGTTAAAAATGGTATTGATCCAAACAGATTAACTGGAAAAGGTTATGGAGAAACCCAACTTGTAAATGGTTGTTCTGATGGTGTAAAATGTACCGAAGCTGAACATCAAATGAACAGACGAAGCGAATTTATTATTTCGGCATTATGATAAATATTTGTGAAAAAACAATTTTAGGTTCGGTTTTTGTTTTTATCAGTGCATTATTAATTTAATAAAAAATTGAAACCATGAAATCTTTAAAACTTTTATTCATAAGTATATTTTTCATTACTGTAAGTTCTTTACACGCTCAAGTATCAGTTAATGTTAATATTGGAACTCCACCTGCATGGGGTCCTGTAGGCTATACAGATGTACGCTATTATTATCTGCCTGATCTTGAAATGTATTATGATATTAATGCATCTAGTTACATTTATATCAGTAATGGAAAATGGACAAGAGCAAGAAGCCTTCCTAGAAACTATAGAAATTATGATCTTTACAATGAATATAAAGTTGTTCTTACCAATTACAGAGGCGATTCTCCATATGATAACTATAAGACTCATAAAGTAAAATATGGCAAAGGCTACAAAGGTAAACCACAAAAAACTATTGGTTTAAAACCAGGTAAAGGGAACAATAAAGAGTATAAAAATAATGGAAATGGACATGGGAATGGGAATGGGAATGGAAAAGGACATGGAAAACATTAAATTGTAAAAATTAAAGGGGTACTTAGTAAGTACCCCTTAATTTTTATAAATAAGATATTTAATCATATCCTCTAAAATTTCTTGCTCGACACAAAAACCTATTCAATTAAAAAACAGGTTTAACATAATAGTTAAATAAAGAGTCTACTTATAAAAACTGCTTATCTTTTTTTCTGCTGACCAGGTGCATAATTTTTTGCACTCTTACTTCCAGATATTTTTTTTGCCTGCCCAGGAGGAATCTTCCCAGAATTTGAAGATGAATTATGAACAGTATGAACACTGCAACTTGTTATAAAAAGTGTTAAAGAAATAGTAATGAATACGTTTCTAAAAATTCTAGCGGTTTTCATAGTTGTTTTTTTTTCAAAGTTACACCTTTTGCAATTACTATAAAAAGATTTGCTTTTTCGAATTTAGCCTATTTATAATTCCTTTAATAAATTCAAGACCACTATTACTCCTTCCTTTTCATTATATCTTCAATATCAAAATAGTATAAATACAAAAAAAAAGAATCTTACTCAAAGTAAAAGAACATTCCTGCTTATTGTTTTATGCAGCATCTTATTTTTTAGATATAGAAAATAGCTGTGGATGATGTAGTTAATGCAACAGCACTATCCCGAAGGATTTTAGAAAAAAGATTTCAGTTAATTTTAAAACGAAGTATTCTAGACGAAATCAATACGTTGCGTATTAAACAAGCCAAGCAACTTCTAAACGAAACGAATTTATCCATCACAGAAATCTCAGATGTTTGCGGATATACCGATATCAAAAACCTTTCAAGATATTTTAGTCGATATGAAGGCGTTAATCCTTTAGAATTTAGAAAATTAAAACATTCCAAATACTAAAATTTTGATATTATCTAGTAATGGATGTTTTCGAAGTCATTATACATCGGAGATCAAGCCATGAATAAAATTATGCTTTAAGAACGTGGTTTAGACAAGTTCCTGTCGTACATAATAATAGTTCCTGCCACAGCCACGTTTAAGCTTTTCTCTGATTTAAATTTTACTAAATGATGACATTTATCCATTACTTTATGAGATAAGCCATGATCTTCTGCACCTAATAAATAAACACAACGTCTTGGATGTTCAAAAGTCTCTAAATCGACAGCTTTTTCATCTAATTCAACACCAACCAATCGCGCTCCTTTGGGTAAGTTTTCAAAAAAAGCTTCAAAAGTGTCATAATGAAAATAAGGAATTGCCTTTACCGCATCGTGAGTATCACAAGCTTGTTTAGCATATCGATTACCTATGGTAAATATAAAAGTAGCACCTAAGTTTTGAGCAGACCGCCACAAAACACCCAAATTTTCAGGCGTTTTACCATTTTGTATTCCTATCCCGAAATATTCATTTATAAAGTTATCATTCATAAAGGCAAAAGTACAAACTGTAAGTACATAAGTCAATTTTTTATTGGGCTGAAAAGAACTACTTATGACTTAGTAGGAACAAAGAAATACCTTAAATCAACTTAGATGCTCAAATTATTTAAATAAAGATATTTATTATATTAGCCTAAGGCAAATACTAATTTATAATATAAGAATAATTAATTTGACCTTATTGAAGCCTTTCTTTGGCTAGTATAAATAAGTTAGTAGCCAGAACATCAATGAATTAAATTATGCCAAAATGGTAAATAGAAGTTTTACACCTTTCCCAATTTTAACAACTGAAAGACTAACTCTTAGACAATTATCGGTGGAAGACGGGTCAGCTATTTTTACTTTGCGTTCTGACACCGAAATAAACAAATATCTTAGCAGACAAGCAAGTCGAACAATTGAAGATGCAATAACTTTTATCAACAATATTAATGATAACATTAAAAGAAATGACTCGATTTATTGGGCAATAACTTTAACAAAAAGCAAGATTTTTGTTGGGACAATTTGTCTTTTTGACTTTTCAAATGAAAAAAATAAATGCGAAATCGGTTATGAACTTTTGACAAATTTTCAAGGTCAAGGAATAATGCAAGAAGCGACTACAAAAGTTATTGACTTTGCCTTTCAGACAATGCGACTTAAAAAGATAGAAGCAATTACTCATAATGACAATCAGAGTTCGATCAAACTTTTGACAAAATTAGACTTTAAAAAATCAAAAGAAGCTGACAAAGAAAACCCCGAGCGCACTATTTTCATATTAACAAATTCACTTTAAGACATTTAAACTGTTTTAGTTTTCCGCGATTGGTTCTTTCTAAAACTGTTTTTCGGGTAAAAGTGAAGTTTAAATTGGGTTCCAGATAAAGGGCTATTGCCTCTTCTATTTTCTGAATTTGGTTTTTATCGAGTTCATTATCACTAACATATTCTATTTCAAAAGAATCTAATTGCGTTTGTTTGATTATAAACTCTTTTACATTTCCATCGTCTTCGATTATACTTTTGGTAACATAATAAAAGGTCAATCCAGGCGATTTTTTCCCGCTTGGCAATACCGCAATATCGTTGGTTCTGCCTGTTAACTGTTTTAAAATAGGCTTTTGTAATGTACTTTTTTCATCCAGAATCCCCATGTCGCCAATTTCATATCTTATAAACGGATGGGCTTTATTATACAATGATGTAATTACAACTTTGCCTTCAGTCCCGTTAGGAACTGGTTGATTATTCTCGTCCAAGATTTCAACAAAAAGAGTTTCGGCATTTATTTGCCATTCCCCCTCAGGGTTTTCAAAAGCAATTAAATCAAGTTCAGATGCTCCATATTCATTAACGATTGGAATCCCAAATTGCTTCTTCAAAAGAATTTTATCACTTTCAAAAAGCATTTCGGATGTTACGATACAAACTTTTAAACTAGGGCAAATATCCTTTAATATGATGTTTTTCTTTTCTAAAAACTTAGCAAATAAAACAATTGAACTTGTATACCCGTTGAGGTAATCAAATTTTTTGGCTTTGAATTTTTTTAGAAAGCTTTCTAAAACGGCATCAGATAAATTAAAAATCGGAAACCGATAACGGTTACTCAAAAAATCTTTAAAACGTTCTTTTCTGTTTCCAATAAAATCTATCGGAATCCCATAAAAACGAGCCTGATAGGAAGTATTAAAATTTATTCCGTGCCAACCAAAGCGCATAATATTCGAAGCCCAGGTTAAGGCATGACAATATTTATCTTTGGCAAAAACAAAAGGAGTTCCGCTTGATCCAGAGGTTTTGTTGAGGTAAACGTTTTTGATAGCATAACCTTTAGACAACCTCTCAGAAAGAGGTTTTTGCAAATTCTGTTTGTTCAAAACAGGTAAGTCATTCCAATTTTTGATATTTACAGCACCAACTATCGTTGTATAAAATGGATTGTTTTGCAAATGATAAGCAACGATTTCTTCTTTTTTATGTTGAATAAATAAAGCATGTTCCTCTTCAGAAAACTGAATAATGGTATCCAATTCGGTTTTAGCTTCCTTAATCGGAAATCCATTTATAAGAAGAGAAAGATCAAAAAGTCGAAGCATTTGGAGCATAAATTTCACCAAAAATAATATTTACCAACAACTAAAGTTCAACAACCAACAACTTTTTAAAAATTAATTCTGTTTTAAGGTTAAAAGCAATTATTTTTGCACCACAACTAAATACAACTATACAATGACAATTTTACTATTGGGTTCAGGAGGAAGAGAGCATGCATTTGCATGGAAAATGATTCAAAGTCCGCTATGCGAAAAACTATTTGTTGCACCAGGAAATGCCGGAACAGCTGGTATTGCCCATAATGTAAACATTAGTCCAACTGATTTTGAAGCTATAAAAACTTTAGTAATTCAGGAAAATATAGGTATGGTTGTCGTAGGTCCCGAAGATCCATTGGTAAAAGGGATTTACGATTATTTTAAAAATGACGAAAGTTTAAAACATATTCCGGTTATCGGACCATCAAAATTAGGTGCACAACTTGAAGGAAGTAAAGAGTTTGCCAAAGAATTCTTGATGAAACACAATATCCCAACAGCTGCTTACGATAGTTTTACTGCAGAAACGGTAGAAAATGGATGTAAGTTTCTAGAAACATTGCAACCTCCTTATGTTTTAAAAGCAGATGGTTTAGCAGCAGGAAAAGGAGTTTTGATTATTCAGGATCTTGAAGAGGCTAAAACCGAATTAAGAAACATGTTAGTTCATGAAAAATTTGGTGCAGCTAGTTCAAAAGTTGTTATCGAAGAGTTTCTTGATGGTATTGAACTAAGCTGTTTTGTATTAACAGATGGAAAAAGTTATAAAATCCTACCAACTGCCAAAGATTACAAACGTATTGGCGAAGGTGATACAGGATTAAATACAGGCGGAATGGGAGCAGTTTCTCCAGTTCCTTATGTCGATGCTGTTTTAATGGAAAAAATCGAAACACGCATCGTAAAACCAACAATAGAAGGTTTTCAAAAAGACGGAATCGAGTATAAAGGTTTTGTATTTATCGGATTGATAAATGTTAAGAATGAACCAATCGTTATAGAATACAACGTAAGAATGGGTGATCCGGAAACTGAAGTTGTAGTTCCTAGATTAAAAACTGATTTGGTAGAATTGTTCTTGGCTGTAGCCAATGAAAAACTAGATACAATTTCTTTAGAGGTAGATCCAAGAAGTGCTACGACAATCATGGTAGTTTCAGGCGGTTATCCAGAGGATTTTGAAAAAGGAAAAGTAATTTCTGGATTAGAAAATATTTCAGATTCTATTGTTTTCCATGCAGGAACAAAGTTGGATAACAACAATGTGGTAAGTAATGGAGGAAGAGTTTTGGCAGTGACTTCATATGGAGACAACTTCCAGGAGGCCATAAAAAAATCTTATCAAAACATAGACAAGCTAAATTTTGATAAGATGTATTTTAGAAAAGATATTGGCTTCGACTTACTTTAAAAAAGAGTGAGCCGTAGTATCTTGATTTTCTGTTCCGGCTGCATCAAAAATGCGTAATTGTTTAATCCAATATACCATTGCAGCTGCACAGATAATCATGAAAATCCAGTTAATTGTATTAGCACCAAACCATGATACAAGTTCTAATGAACGTAAAAAATCAAGTGGAGCAAATAAAATGTTTACGAATAAGTACTGTATTCCTTCAAAAAAAGTTGTCATAATTTATAAAATTATTTTGTTATTTATTGTTTTGTAACACATTGAAGTTATAAATCCCGATAATCAGAATCTTTATTTCAACTTGTTGGTTTCCTTTTTAAACAAGTATTATATTTACAGTCACAAAAGTATAAAATATCCTTATGATAACAAGTGTTTTTAAAAAATCTACACCATTAAATTATTCATTGGTCGTAATTTTAATGCTGGTTTTCTTTTTCATCTATCAATTTCAAGAAATTTCTTGGGTAAAATCGCTTATTTCAGTTTCAGAAAAAATAAGTTTATTGATAGTTGTATTAGGATCTATGTTGATAACCAACTTTGTTGTCAAGAAAAACGGACTTAGTAAAGACAATGGTTACACGATATTCTTTTATTTATTATTATCGTTGTTTTTTCCGTCGGCACTAAATAATCCAAATGTATTGCTTGCCAATTTTTTTGTGTTATTAGCGCTTCGTCGATTGTTATCATTACAATCTCTAAAATCATCTAAAGAAAAAATATTTGATGCATCGTTATGGATACTATTGGCTTCATTGTTCCAGTTTTGGTGTATTTTATTTCTTATATTGGTATTTATATCAATAATTTTTCACGTTGCAGGCGATTATAGAAACTGGATTTTACCATTTATAGCCCTTTTTACTATAGCTACACTATTTCTATTAGTATCATTAATGTTTAATATTGATGTAATTACATTCTTTCAGAACCGTGCAGCAGTTGATTTTAGAATTAATTATTTTACCAATAATTACCAAAATGGAGCGCTATCAATTTATGTAGCAGTTGCGTTATTTTTTGTGGTTTCGCTGTTATTAACATTATCAAACAGACCATTATTATTGCATTCTTCATACAAAAAAATCGTTGCCTATTTCTTTATAGGGATAATTGTGTTTTTAATATCTCCTAATAAAAGCAACGATTTGTTATTGTTTACAGTAGCACCTTTGGCTATTATGGGATCAAGTCATATTGAGTTTTCACAAAACAAACTAAATAACGAAATCGTATATGGAGTCTTGATTTTGTGTAGTCTTTTTACCTTTTTCTCTCAATTATAGTTTATTTCCATAAGCTAAGTCACCGGCATCACCCAATCCTGGAACAATATAATTTTTCTCATTTAAGTTACTATCCAAGGCAGCAATCCATAAATGGCAAGAATCTGGCAGGTGTTTTTCTAGATAAGCAACACCTTCTGGAGCAGCAATTACAACAGCAAGATGCATTTCTTTTGGTGCACCATTTTGTATTAGTTTCTCATATACAGCAACGATCGATTGACCAGTGGCGAGCATTGGATCTATTAATAAAACGGTTTTATTATTGATACTAGATAAGGCTTGATATTCGACTAAAATGACAAATTCGGCATCATTATTAGGATGATGTCTGCATGCCGAAACAAAGCCATTTTCGGCTTCATCAAAGTAGTTCAAAAATCCAATATGTAGGGGTAATCCAGCACGTAAAATAGAACATAAAATAAGTTTGTCATCTATTTCGGTAGTGCTTTTGATACCAAGCGGTGTTTCGATTTCTACGTTTTTATAAGATAGATCTTTACTTATTTCATACGCCATAATTTCACCAATCCGCTCAATATTTCTTCGAAAACGCATACTATCGTTTTGAACTTTTATATTTCGTATCTGACCTAAAAAATGGTTTAATACGCTGTTATTTTCGGATAAATAATGAATCTGCATGATGGTATTTTTAAATTTATTTTAAAACCTAATTTGTTATAAATAGATTTATGATTTGATATTTTTTTATAAAAGTATAAAAAGTATCTTTGTATCTATAAAATTTAAAGACATGTTTTCAAAATTAGCATATTCTGTATTCGAACAAAGTATCAAAGATTATCATAAATTTGATAATGTTGATCAGCCAATAAACAATCCATATCCTAAAGATAAATTTGAACATTTATTATATTTAAAAAACTGGATTGATACCGTACAATGGCATTTTGAAGATATTATTCGTGACCCGAATATTGACCCAGTTGCTGCACTTACTTTAAAAAGAAGGATTGATGCATCTAATCAGGAACGTACTGATATGGTGGAATATATCGATAGTTATTTTTTACAAAAATACAGCAATGTAAAAGTAAAAGACGGTGCCAAAATCAATTCTGAAAGTCCAGCATGGGCATTTGATAGATTATCTATTTTGGCTTTAAAAATTTATCATATGAATGAGGAAGCTACTCGTGCAGAAGCTTCACAAGAGCATAGAGATAAATGCCAGGAAAAATTAAACGTACTTTTAGAACAAAGAAGTGACTTATCAACTGCAATTGATGATTTGTTAACTGACATTGAGAACGGTGATAAATTCATGAAAGTGTACAAACAAATGAAAATGTACAACGACGATGATTTGAATCCTGTTTTATATCAAAATAAAAAATAATTGGCAGAATTGTCCAATAAAATTAAGCATATAGCCGTCATGAGACTCTCCGCAATGGGAGATGTTGCCATGACGGTTCCTGTTTTACGCGCTTTTGTAAAACAGTATCCTGAGGTAAAATTAACGGTAATTTCGCGCCCATTCTTTAAACCATTTTTTGATGGAATTCCGAATCTGACTTTCTTTGTTTTTGATGATAAAGAACGTCATAAAGGATTTTTAGGATTAGTACGTTTATACAAAGATTTAAAAAAGCTACATATTGATGCTTTTGCCGATTTGCACAACGTTTTGCGCTCTAAAATAGTTCGTACTTTTTTCGCTTTAAGCGGAAAAAAAACTGCATTTGTTGATAAAGCCCGAGAAGAGAAAAAGGCATTGATGCGAGCTGAGAATAAAATCTTCAAGCCATTGCTTACTATGTTTGAACGACACAAAAAAGTGTTTGAAGAACTAGGATTTCCATTGGATTTATCGAATCCTGTTTTCCCTACAAAACCAATTTTAAGTCAGGAAATAGTTGATTTAATCGGAAATAAGTATGAAAGATTAATAGGAATTGCACCTTTTGCACAATACGATTCTAAGGTATATCCGCTGGATTTAATGCAGGAAGTAATAGCAAAACTAGCAGAAAATAAAAACCATACCATCTTACTTTTTGGAGGAGGAAAAAAAGAAATTGAAATTCTGGATTCACTTTCTAAACTGTATGAGAATGTTGTTAATATGGCTGGAAAAATCAAATTTCAGCAAGAATTACAACTTATTAGTAATCTAGATGTAATGCTTTCTATGGATTCAGGAAATGCACATATAGCAGCAATGCTGGGTGTAAAAGTAATTACACTTTGGGGTGCTACACATCCATACGCAGGATTCTTACCATTTAATCAGAAACTAGAAGACGCACTGACAGCAGATAGAACTAAATATCCTTTATTACCAACATCTGTTTACGGAAATAAAATGGTAGAAGGGTATGAGGATGCGATGAGAAGTATTTCTCCAAATGAAATTGTTCAAAAAATACAGTTAAGCATATAATCCATTTAAATCATGGAGAAAATACCCAATTGTTTTCTTTTTGTTCCTATCAGCAACAATTATAACAAAATGATTTTCTTTTTCTGTAGGCAGCAAAATGTGTTCAAAATCTTCGGTTGAATTTCTATAAACTTTATGCACCAATTGAGATTCTTTAATTTTGTGGGATAGTACTTTAGCACTTTTTAATTTGCTTACGTAAGGCCAAATATTAAAGATATTGTCAAAAACTGTTATTTCAGTCATTTTGCCAAGCATTGTTGAGCTATATTTTTCTTCAGTAAGTAATTTGGGACCTTTTTTATTTCGGTGTTTTTTAATTATAAAGTAAATACAAATAAGAGCTGTTATTACAAAAATTGCTACAAATGATAAACGAAGGAAGTGATGTATTGTCATAATATTTAATATTTAAACGTGTTGACAAATTTGATTTAGCTCTACAAATCATGTAAAACATGAGGTTGCGATTACTTTAATAACACCACTAAAATAATGAAAATTTGGCAATATTTTAATAAAAATTTGTTTTTATTGTAATTTCAGCTCTAGACAAAGATTTTCATCAAGACAATGATTGTAAACATAATTATAAAACAAAAAAAAAAATCCAAATCCCAATTATAAAGTTGGAGTTTGGATTTTTTTTATTTGGAATTTAATCTTTTATACGTCGTCGTAATCTACATAAATAGACTCAGAGGTAGGATGTGCCTGACAAGTAAGAATTAATCCGTCAGCGATTTCTTTATCGGTTAGGATTGAGTTCTTTTTCATCTCTGCAGTACCAGAAGTTACACGAGCAAGACAACTGCTACAAATTCCGCCTTGGCAAGAATAAGGAGCATCGATTCCTTGTTTTAATGCTGCATCAAGAATTGTTTGTTTTTGAGACATTTCAAAAGAAACTTCTTCATCGTCTACTAAAACAGTAATTTTAGAATGTCCTTCTAATGAAGTATCAATTTTATTTTCTTGTGTAGAAGAAGTAAAAAGCTCAAATTTTATAGCCGATTCTTTTACATTTTTCTCTTTTAAGATTCCCGAAACAGTGTTAATCATTTCTTCAGGACCACATAAATAGAATTTATCAAATTGTAATTCTTTGTGTTTGTTATTCAACACAAAATTTACTGCCGATTTATCGATTCTACCAAACAAAGCATTTTCAACTTTAGCTTGACTATAAACATAATGTACAAATAAGCGCCCTACATATTGCAATTGTAAATCGTGTAATTCTTGGTAAAAAATAGTGTCTTCGACAGTTTTGTTTCCATAAACCAATACAAAAGAGCTTTTTGGCTCACTTTTTAAAACCGATTTTAGGATAGAAAGTACAGGAGTTATTCCGCTTCCAGCAACAAATGCTGCATAGTTTTTTTGTTTTTCTGACTCAGGTTCAAATGTAAATTTACCTTCGGGTTTACCTACTTCTAGTACATCACCAGCTTTTAATCGTGTAGTTGCAAATTGCGAAAAAACTCCGTTTTTTACGGCTTTTACAGCAATGCGTAATTCACCACTTTCTGGAGATGAACAAATAGAATAAGCACGACGAAGCTCTTTATTATCTAGTGTTAATCGTAAATTGATATATTGTCCTGCAATAAAAGTATAGTTTGATTTTAGTTCTTCAGGAACATTAAAAAGTATCGAAACAGCTGTTGCAGTTTCACGTTTTACTTCTTTTATTATTAGTTTTAGGAATGAAGGCATGATATTATTTTTTTGCAAAAGTAGCAAACAGCTATTAAATGATTGGTATTAAACAGTAATATTTTACTTTGTTTGTAACGTTTTCCTACATTTACACACTTACGTATCAAACTAAACCAAAAAAAATGATTAAAAAATTTATTTATCTCGAATGGAAATCCTTTTCAAGGTCGGCATCATTTGGTGCCAATGTTGCATTAAAAATTGTAATAGGTTTTCTGGCAATTTATTTTTCGCTTATTTTAATTGGTGCGGGAACAGGTATTTTTTACCTGCTTAAAAAGATGAATCTTGACCCGTTATTAACCATAAATAAGTTCTTGATTTATTATTTTTTATTCGATTTAGTGATTAGGCTTTTAATGCAAGCCATTCCGGTACTTAATATCAAACCGTTATTAACATTGTCAATCCAAAAGAAAACTATTGTTCATTTTTCACTTGGCAAAACCGTCTTATCGTTTTTCAATATCATTCATGCTTTCTTTTTTATACCTTTTACAATAGTATTATTAATAGAAGGATATGATATATTGAGTGTAATCTTTTGGCATTTAGCCATAATAGCATTAATTTATATCAATAACTTCTTGAATATTTTGTTGAGTAACATCGATAAATTGTTTGTTGTTTTTCTTGGAATTATTGCTGTTTTAGGAGGACTGCAGTATTATGATTTTTTTGATATTACAAACTATGCCGTTTTGCTTTTTGATGGTTTTTGCAACATAAAAGGACTCTTTCTTATTCCAGTTTTGGTTTTGGCAGGGCTTTATTACATGACTTTTATTTATTTTAAAGATAATTTATATCTCGACGCTGGACTTTCGACTAAACATGATGTTGCTACAACCGAAAACTTAACCTGGCTTAATCAATTCGGGACATTAGGAACTTTTCTTAAAAACGATATTAAACTTATAAAGAGAAATAAAAGGTCTAAGATGACTATTATTATGAGTCTTTTCTTTTTGCTTTATGGATTACTGTTTTTTAGTGCAAGTACGCACCAGCCACCAGTAATGCAAATTTTAGCAGGTATTTTTGTATCAGGAGGTTTCCTTTTTACTTTCGGGCAATTTGTACCAAGTTGGGACAGTTCATATTACCAACTCATGATGACACAAAATATTCCGTACAAAGGATATATTACTTCTAAATGGTGGTTAATAGTTATTGCAACAATTATATCGACGATTATTGCTTCATTTTATCTTTATTTTGGATGGAAAGTGTATCTCACAATTGTTGTTGGAGCCATTTATAATATTGGTGTTAATTCACATTTAGTACTCCTGGGAGGAGCATTTACAAAAACACCAATCGACTTAACATCTACAAGCGGAGCATTTGGAGATAAAAAAGCTTTTAACGTAAATGCAATGTTACTTACGTTGCCTAAAATGCTGTTACCATTGGGATTATATTGGATTGGTCTTTGGTTTGGAAATCCAAATATAGGATTAGCATTAGTTGCTATAGCAGGAATAATCGGTTTTGCTTTTAAGGATAAAGTCTTTTTGCTTATCGAAAAAAGATATAAAATCGAAAAATATTCTACTATAAGTGCTTATAAACAAAAGAACTAGAGTAATTATAAAATGTGTCAATTTGATAATTTTTATCTGACCAATAATCAAAAAAACATCAAATTAACAATTAACCAGATTAACAATTAAACATTAAAAAATGATACAAGTAAATAAACTTTCAAAGACATATAACGGAACAACAGTTTTAAAAATCGATAATCTTGAAATTCCAAAAGGGCAAAGTTTTGGGTTAGTAGGGAATAATGGTGCGGGAAAAACTACTTTTTTTAGTTTGCTATTAGATTTAATTCATCCCTCTACAGGAAATATTACAACAAATTCTATTCAGGTAAATAATGACGAAAGTTGGAAAACTTTTACAGGTTCATTTTTAGATGAAAGCTTTTTGATAGGATATTTAACTCCCGAAGAGTATTTTTATTTTGTAGGAGATTTACGAGGACAAAATAAGGCCGATGTTGATGCATTATTACTCAAACATGAGGAATTTTTTAATGGAGAAATTCTAAAAAACAAAAAATACCTGCGAGATCTGTCTAAAGGAAATCAAAAAAAAGTAGGAATTATAGCTACACTTATTGGTAGTCCCGAAGTGATTATTTTAGACGAACCATTTGCAAATTTAGACCCAACAACAGTAAGTCGATTAAAAAAAATAATAAAAGAACTAGCTGATAATCCGAATGTTACAGTTTTAGTTTCGAGTCATGACTTACAGCACACAGTCGAAGTTTGCGACCGAATTGTTGCCTTAAATAAAGGAGAAATTGTGAAAGATATTCAAACTTCTGGAGAAACACTTCAAGAACTGGAATCGTTTTTTGCCGTTTAAATATAAATATCTCAAAAAGAAGCGTATTTTTACCAGTTATTATACTAAAAAACTTTTTTAGATGTTAAATGTTAAAAATGTTTCCCATTGAAAAACAATCGACTTAAATACATATTTCTGCTCTTATTTTTTTCCCTTTTGATAGCTTGTTCTACCAAAAGAGATACATTTTTAGCAAGAAATTCTCATGCTTTGAGTACAAAGTATAATATATTATACAACGGACAAGTAGGTTTTGATAAAGGTATGAAAGCTATAGAAGCTAATTATACAGATAATTTCTGGAAATTACTGCCTATTGAAAGAATGCAAATTAACGAAGGGAATTTGGATGAAGCAAAAACTAAAAATGCTGATTTTGAACTTGCCGAGACCAAAGCAACCAAAGCTATTCAAAAACATTCGATGAATATTGGAGGTCGGGAAAAAAATAGCCAGATAGACGAAGCATATCTTATGCTTGGTCAGGCACGTTATTATGATCAGAGGTTTTTACCAGCCCTGGATGCTTTTAATTATATTTTATATAAATATCCAACAAGTAGTAACATTAATACCGCGAGAATTTGGCGAGAGAAAACCAATATGCGTTTAGGTAATGATGAGTTGGTTATAAAAAATATCTATAAATTAATAAAAGGAGTTGCATTAAAAAAACAAGTTTATGCCGATGCAAATGCTTTATTAGCAGAAGCTTTTATCAATTTAGAACAAAAAGACAGCGCAATTACAAAACTTAAAATTGCCGAAGAGTTTACTAAAAGAAATCCTGAAAGAGCTAGATATCGTTTTATCCTTGGACAATTATATCAGGAAACACATAAAAGAGATAGTGCACTTTATTTTTATCAATCGGTAATTGATATGAACAGAAGAGCAGAGAGAAAGTATGTAATACATGCTTACTCAAAAAAAGCTCAGTTATTTGATTATCAAACAGGAGATAGTACCGTTTTTATTAAAACATATAATAAACTAATTGCCGATAGAGAAAATAGACCATTCCTGGATGTGATTTATTATGAAATGGGAGTTTTCTTTGATAAGCGTAAAAATGAAAAATCGGCATTAGAGTTTTATAATTCTTCATTAAAACGAAAATCTTTAGATCCATATTTAACAGCATCTACTTATCGAAACATTGGTAATATGTACTTTAAGAAAGCTAGTTACACAATGGCGGCAAAGTATTATGATAGTACTTTGGTAAAAATGGATCCTAAAACCAGAGAGTATGTTTATATCCAGAAAACGCGAAAAAATTTGGATGACGTAATAAAATACGAAGGTATTGCAAAACGTAATGATAGTATTATAACAGTAGTTGGACTACCAGATTCAGCCAGAGTAAAATATTTTAGAGATTATATTGCCAAGATAAAAACTGAAGACGAAGCAAAACGAATTCTCGCAGAAAAAGAAAAACAGAAACTGGCTAATATTGCGCTAAACACAGGTGGAGGTGGTTTAGAAACAGTAACGGCAACGGGTGCTGTACCTGGAACTCCTGAAAAAAGTGGTATTCCAACACCGCCAACAGGAAACGAAGTTGCCAGCAATTTTTATTTCTATAACCCATCTACAGTAGCTTACGGAAAACTACAGTTTAAAAAATTGTGGGGAAATAGAGTCTTAAATAGTAACTGGAGATTACCATCTAATAAACCAAATATGGCTTCGGATGATGATAAATCGACGGATGTGGTTGTAAATGATTCTATTAAAACAGAAGTAATAGTTGAAAAGTATACTACAGATTTTTACGAAAAACAACTTCCAAAAGATAAATCGGCAATAGATAGTATTGTTAAAGAACGCAATTTTTCTTACTATCAATTAGGCATTATTTATAAAGAGAAATTCAAAGAGTATGAATTGGCTAGCAATAAGTTAGAGCAATTGTTACAGAATAACCCTGAAGAAAAATTGATTTTACCATCGATGTATAATCTCTACAAAATTTATGAGATAACAAATCCAGCGAAAGCGGCAGCGGTAAAAAATGAGATTTCTTCACGTTATCCAAATTCACGTTATGCACAAATCATAAATAACAATGGTTTAGATGAAGAATCGGCAAGCAAAGCACCTGATAAAGAATATCAGAAATGGTATAAATTATTTCAGGAAGAAAAGTATGGCGAAGTCTTAAGTAATATTGATAATTTAATTAATCAATATTCCGGAGATGAAATCGTATCAAAATACGAGCTATTAAAAGCCAATACTTTAGGTAAAGCAAAAGGATTAGTTGCTTATAAAAAAGCTATAGAAAATGTAGCTGCTAATTATCCAAATAGTGAAGAAGGAAAAAAAGCTCAAGATATTTTAACAAATCAAATTCCGTTTTTAGAGAAGCGAGTTTTTACTACAACAGATACGAAAAATTGGAAAATCCTGTATAAAATTGGTATTCAGGATGAGAAAGCAAGAAAAACAATTGAAGATATTATTAAAAAGTTTTTTGCAGATGAAAATTTCCAAAAGCTTACTTTTTCTTTCGATAAATACGATTTAGATTCAGGATTTGTTACCGTTCATGGTTTAAGATCAGAAGTTTATGCAAATGATGTTGCTAAAGTATTAAAAGAAAATAAAAAATATAACTTGGTAGAATATCCTGCAGTAATAATATCAAGTGATAATTATAGTATAGTACAAATTAATAAAAATTTAGAAGCTTATTTAGCGCCTAAAACCCCGTAATCATGTTTAATAAAGCACCCAAATTTAGCACAGAGCACTTAGGAAAAACAAATAGAATAGTTGAAGGAACTATAATAACAGGAGATATTACATCGCTAGCCGATTTTAGATTAGATGGTGAATTAATAGGGAATTTTACTTCAAAAGGAAAAATTGTAATTGGCCCAGCAAGTAAAGTTAAAGGAGATATCATTTGTCAAAACGCTGATATCGAGGGAGAATTTACAGGAAAAATCAAAGTTGTAGACCTTTTAAACGTAAAAGCCACAGCTAAAATTACCGGTGAAGTTACCATAGGAAAATTATCGGTAGAACCAGGAGCCGATTTTAGTGCGACTTGTATAATGGCAACAGATTTTAAAACTGAAATAAATGACGGACAAGGAACCAAAAAAGGATAATCAGCCAAATAATAAATGGATCGCGCTTATTAATATTCCATTTCAGATGGGGGTAATTATATTTTTATTTTCCTATCTGGGTATTTGGTTAGATGAAAAATATTCAAACGGAGGTTCTTTATGGACAATCGTTTTGTCTTTGTTTTCGGTTTTCTTAGCACTTTATAATGTCCTGCGACAAGTTAAAAATTTAAATAAATAATGAATAGAACTGTTGATTTTCTTAAGTATTTTATCCCTTTTTCGATTGTATTGTTTGCCACACAATACTTTATTATGCAATCTCTTTCAGAGAAATTAGTTTTTTTTTACTCCGCGTGGAGTATTTATACATTTAATATTCTTGCTACTTTTTTAGTTTTCCTGTTTTTAATTTTTGTCAATAAAAATTTCCCAACTTATACAGGTTTTGCTTTCCTTGGCGCAAGTTTTTTTAGAATGATGGTAGCCGTCATTTTCTTAATTCCTTTGATAAAAGGAGATGTAAAAGACCCAATAATAGACTTGGGCACGTTTTTTATCCCTTATTTTTTATTTTTACTTTTTGAGACATATTTTGCCGTTCGCCTAATAAATAAAAGTTAACCACTTCATTATTAGATAAATTGACTAAAAAAAATGTAATTTTAAAAATTACATCTATAAATTTTCAATTTTCAATTTAAAATGTACCTTTGCAAAAAATTTTTGGAACCTAAAATTAGATAAAGATTTAATAATGATATTTTCAAATAAACCAGTTCAGTACTTATTAGTTACTTTATTAGCTTTTTCTTCGTCGATAAATTTCGCCTCTACTCCAGTTGACAGTGTTTCAGTTAAACACGAAAACGTTGCAGTAGCAGAAGGAAAAGGTCACGCAGAAAGTGTTGGTCACGAAATAGAAGAAGAATTTAATGCTAGCAAATTGATCAATTCGCACATTGGAGATGCTCATGATTTTCATATTGCCGATTGGGATGGTCATCCTATTTCTTTTAATTTGCCAGTTATTTTATGGACCAATAACGGATTGGAGATTTTTTCTTCGAAAGAGTTTCACCATGACAATACAGGAGAACATGTTGTAGATATCAACGGTCAAAAAGTAGTTCGTTATAAAGAAGTTATTTTTTATGCTGACAAATTTGAAACAATGACAACTGAAGAAAGAGATAATGGGGCATTTGCTTTTGATGCAAGACCTTTAGATTTCTCTATCACAAAGAATGTTTTTTCAATGTTGATGTCAGCGATAATTTTGTTTTTCTTATTTTTTGCAGTAGCAAGATCTTACAAGAAAAATCCAAATGCACCAAAAGGATTAGCTGGATTTTTAGAGCCACTAGTTACATACGTTAGAGATGAGATTGCAATTCCAAACATTGGACCAAAAAAATACGCAAAATACATGCCGTATCTTTTAACTATATTTTTCTTTATCTGGATTAATAACTTAATCGGATTAATTCCTTTCTTCCCATTTAGTTCAAACTTAACAGGTAATATCTATTTTACATTTGTAATGGCATTTATTACTTTCGTAGTTACAACTTTAAGCGGAAACAAAAATTACTGGGGACACATTTTTAATACACCAGGAGTTCCTGTGTGGTTGGCTCCAATTATGATTCCTGTAGAAATTATCGGAATGCTTACTAAGCCATTTGCATTGATGATTCGTTTATTTGCAAACATCACTGCTGGTCACATTATTATCTTGAGTTTAGTTTCTTTGATTTTCATTTTCAAAAGTATTGCTATCGGACCAGTTGCTGGAGCATTCGTATTGTTCATGAGCGTATTAGAAATGTTGGTTGCTGCTTTGCAAGCGTATGTATTTACATTGCTTTCAGCATTATTTATTGGTCAGGCTGTTGAAGAGCACGATCATCATTAATTAGAGTTTTATTAATTATTAACTATATAAATTTATTATTATGGTATTAGCTGGAATCGGAGCTGGATTAGCTGTAATTGGTGCAGGTCTTGGTATTGGAAAAATTGGTGGATCTGCAATGGACGCTATTGCTCGTCAACCAGAAGCTGCTGGAAAAATTCAGACTGCTATGATTATTGCTGCTGCACTTATTGAAGGTGTTGCACTTTTCGCAGTAGTTGTTGCGTTAATCGCAAAATAATTAAAATCTAAAACTTCCTGTAGCGGTTGGCTCCAGGAAGTTTTTTAAAAAAAGACAAACAATTTTTAAATATATAATGTTATGCAATTAACTTCACCAGAAAGTTTAATTTTTTGGACAACAATTATCTTTATTGTTTTCTTCATTCTTTTGGCAAAATATGCTTGGAAACCTATTTTAGGAGCGGTAAAAAGCCGTGAAGAATCTATCAATGAGGCTTTAGCATCTGCTGAAGCAGCTCGTAGAGAAATGCAAAATTTAACTGCAGATAATGAGCGTATCTTAAAAGAAGCTCGTGCAGAACGTGATGCGATGTTAAAAGAAGCTCGCGAAATGAAAGAGCAAATTATAGCTGAATCTAAAAATGAAGCTCAAGAGCAAGGTCAAAAATTGATCGCTCAAGCTAAAGCAGCTATTGAAAATGAAAAAAATGCAGCTATGGCTGAATTGAAATCTCAAGTTTCAACTTTATCATTAAGCATTGCTGAAAAATTATTGAAAGAAGAATTATCTAGCAAAGAATCTCAAACTAAATTAGTTGAGAAAATGTTAGATGACGTAAAGCTAAACTAATATTATGGCAAGTACAAGAGCAGCAATTCGTTATGCAAAAGCAATTCTAGACTTAGCAAACTCTAAAGGTGTTGCCGAAGCTGTCAATAACGACATGAAATCAATTGCTTCAACAATAGGAGCAAATGAAGAATTGAGTACCTTTATCGAAAGCCCAACTATAAAAGTTGAAGTTAAAGAGAGTGCTCTTTTAGAAGTTTTTGCAAGTGTAAATGGTGTAACTAAAGGGTTATTTCATTTATTGTTTGAAAACAAAAGATTCGAAATTCTAGGAGCAATTGCACTAGAGTACAATAAATTATTTGATGAAAGCATTGGTGTTGAAGTAGCTACGGTTACAACAGCAATTCCTATGGATGCTGCTTTAGAAGCTAAAGTATTAGCTAAAATTGCAACATTATCAGATAAAAAAATTACAATAGAAAATAATGTAGATGCTTCAATTATTGGAGGATTTATTTTAAGAATAGGCGATAAGCAATATAATGCATCTGTTGCAAACAGATTACAAGTATTAAAAAGAGAGTTAAGTAATTAGTTTTATTACACATAAAAGTGTCTAAATTATAAATTTAAGATGGCGGAAATCAAACCTGCTGAAATTTCAGCAATATTAAGAAAGCAAGTAGAAGGTTTTGAATCTGGTGCTACGCTAGAGGAAGTAGGAACGGTACTTCAAGTTGGAGATGGTATTGCTCGTATTTACGGGCTATCTAATGTACAATACGGTGAGTTAGTTGAATTTGAAAACGGACTTGAAGCTATTGTATTGAACCTTGAAGAAGACAATGTTGGTGTGGTACTTTTAGGACCATCAACAGGAATCAAAGAAGGATCAACTGCAAAAAGAACACAACGTATTGCTTCTCTTAAAGTAGGTGAGCAAATGGTAGGACGTGTAGTGAACACTCTTGGTTTTCCAATTGATGGAAAAGGACCAATCGGTGGAACATTATATGAAATGCCTTTAGAAAGAAAAGCTCCTGGAGTTATCTTCCGTCAGCCAGTAACTGAGCCATTGCAAACAGGTATTAAAGCTGTTGATGCTATGATCCCAGTTGGTCGTGGACAACGTGAGCTTGTTATTGGTGACCGTCAAACAGGTAAATCAACTGTTTGTATCGATACAATCTTAAATCAAAAAGAATTTTACGATGCAGGAAAACCTGTATTTTGTATATATGTTGCAATTGGGCAAAAAGCTTCAACTGTAGCAGGAATTGCTAAAATGTTAGAAGAAAAAGGTGCAATGGCTTATACAGTTATTGTTGCTGCAAATGCTTCTGACCCAGCTCCAATGCAAGTTTATGCTCCTTTCGCAGGTGCAGCAATTGGAGAATATTTTAGAGATTCAGGTCGTCCAGCACTTATCGTGTATGATGATTTATCTAAACAAGCTGTTGCTTACCGTGAGGTTTCTCTTTTATTAAGAAGACCACCGGGACGTGAGGCATATCCTGGAGACGTTTTCTACTTACACTCTCGTTTATTAGAGCGTGCTTGTAAAGTAATTGCAGATAATGGAATTGCTAAAAACATGAACGATTTACCAGATTCTATTAAGTCTATCGTAAAAGGTGGTGGTTCATTAACTGCTTTACCAATTATTGAGACTCAAGCTGGTGACGTTTCTGCATATATCCCAACAAACGTAATTTCGATTACAGATGGTCAGATTTTCCTTGATGGAGATTTGTTCAACTCTGGAGTTCGTCCTGCTATTAACGTAGGTATCTCAGTTTCTCGTGTTGGAGGTAATGCACAAATTAAATCAATGAAAAAAGTATCAGGTACTTTAAAATTAGACCAAGCTCAATTCCGCGAATTGGAAGCGTTTGCTAAATTTGGTTCTGACTTAGATGCTGTTACTTTAAACGTAATTGAAAAAGGAAAAAGAAACGTTGAAATCTTGAAACAAGGTTTAAATGATCCTTATACAGTTGAAAACCAAGTTGCTATTATTTACGCTGGTTCTAAAAACTTATTAAGAAACGTTCCTGTAAATAAAGTAAAAGAATTTGAAGCAGATTTCTTAGCATACCTAAACAGCAAGCATAAAGATACTCTTAATGCGCTTAAAGCAGGTAAACTAGACGATAACATTACAGATGTTATTGAAAAAGTAGCAAAAGAAATTTCAGCAAAATATAACTAATAAGATAATTGGATAATTAGATAATTAGAAAGATCAAAGTGTTTTTCTAATTATCTAATTGACTGATTTTCAAATTTTCTAATTAGAAAAGATGGCAAATTTAAAGGAAATCCGTAATAGAATTACTTCCGTTTCATCTACGATGCAGATTACATCGGCGATGAAAATGGTTTCTGCTGCAAAGCTTAAGAAAGCACAAGATGCAATCACAGCGATGCGTCCTTATGCCGAGAAATTAACGGAATTATTACAAAACCTTTCTGCAACACTTGATGGTGATGTAGGAGGAGATTTTACTACACAACGTGAAGTAAAGAAAGTATTAATTGTAGCAATAACATCTAATAGAGGTTTATGTGGTGCATTTAATACCAATGTAATAAAGGAAGCAAAAGTACGTTCTGAATTTTATGCCGGAAAACAAGTTGACATTTTTGCTATAGGTAAAAAAGGAAATGATGTTTTAAGCAAAACACATTCAGTAATAGACAATAAAAGTTCAGTTTTTGATGACTTGACTTTTGATAACGTAGCTGAAATTGCTGAAATTTTAACTCAACAATTCTTAACTGGAAAGTATGATAAAATTGAATTGATTTATAATCAATTTAAAAATGCTGCGACTCAAATTGTTCAAACTGAACAGTTTTTGCCTTTGGCTCCAATAAAATCAGATGTACCAGTTTCGACAGGAGATTATATCTTTGAACCTTCAAAAGAAGAAATCGTGTTAACTTTGATTCCTAAATCATTAAAAACACAATTATACAAAGGTATTCGTGATTCATTTGCGTCTGAGCATGGTGCACGTATGACTGCTATGCACAAAGCAACTGATAATGCAACTGAGTTAAGAAATCAATTGAAATTAACTTATAACAAAGCACGTCAAGCTGCAATTACAAACGAAATCTTAGAAATCGTTGGTGGAGCAGAGGCTTTGAAAGGATAGGAAAAATTTTAATTTTTCAAATCTTCAAAATTGCAAAGCAATGAAAGGATAAGAAAAATTTTTAAGTATATAAAAAAGAGCCAACAATTGTTGGCTCTTTTTTTATGTCTATATTTTAGAAGTTGAGAGGGATAAATTTTACTTTAAAAAAAGTTCTTCTTCAATTTTTGAAAATTCTTCTTTTTCATATTCTTTGATAGCTGTATTTTTTACCAGAAAAATTTTGTCGCAGTCTTTATATAGAATTTCCAGAATATGTGAAGAAATAAGGACTATACTTTTTTGAGATAACTCTCTAATATAATTCATCAACAGATAATTAGATTCTAAATCGAGACCATTAAAAGGTTCGTCAAAAATATAAATTGGATATTCTCTTTGGAATACGGCATTCATGTAAGCCTTTTTTTTCATTCCAGTCGAAAATGTCTTGATGAGTTTATCTTGTGAGACATCAAACAAATTGGTTTTATTTCCAGTTTTTAGATTTAGTAATTCTTTATAAAAATTTGAAAATTCTGTAGCAGTAAGTTCATCGTAAACTGGTACTTCAGTTGGGAAAAATGCTATTTCGTTATGTTTAATGGGCAAATCAATGTAGGATATTGTTCCTTCAAAATCTATTAGTGCAGTTATAATTTTAAATAATGTAGTTTTACCTTCGCCATTTTTCCCAACGACTCCATATATTCCATTTTTTGAAATTGAAAGATTTATATCCTGTAAAACAGTTTTATTTCCAAATGCTTTCTTCTTGATATTAATCTGTAACATATTTCAAATTGTTTATTGTTTTTATTGACTTATAGTATAAATAAGGTAAAATTAAAAAAGGTATTCCAATTTGGATATTTATAATAAATAAAGCGAAAAAAATCTGTTGTAATAAACTATTGCTAAAAAAAGTGTATTTAAACAAGATGCTAATTATTGGAAATAAAAAAACTAATGGTACAAACAGTAGTAAATCCCATTTTTTGAATATTAATAGACATAAAATTAAAGCTGTACTCAATAGTAAGGTGTTGTATATCGCAACTTGAATTTGCTTTAAAAGATATTTCCCAGAATCGAAAGAACTTATTTTTATATGAATTATGTTCTCTCTATTAAAGGATGGTAAACAGCCAATAAAAGAAACTAAAAATAAGCTGGCAAGATTTAGATTATCATTATTGTATTGGTCTCCCATTACATTAAGGAAAATAATCAAAGGTATAAAAAGGATAAGTTTATTTTTTCTAAAGCAAATATGCCAAAATGGATCAAATAATCTGAAGGGATACTTTATGGTTTTAAGCCCTAGTTTATTTAGTAGAATCAAGAAATACAGTATTAGAGAGTGTATTATAAGAATATCCCAACGTTGGTTTATAAGATAAATAATTATAAACGGAAAACTATATATTGTGTATTCCAGGAACAATAAAAGACGATAATTTTTATTTACCCTCAATAGCTCTATGTCCTTTCTGTTCTGATGATAAAAGGCTATTTCTAAAGTTGTTATTAAAAAGTAATAATTGTATTTTGGAAATAATTGATTTAGAAAATAAATAATAACTGAGTAAAAAGCCAAGAACAATCCTATTGCTAAATAGTCATCTTTTGGTAATATTTTTCTAAATCGGATTAGGATTAAATACTTTAATATTTTTATCATTTCTTATTTTAAAAAGCAGTCATTAAGCAAAATGTAATATTATTTTCCTGCTATAAAGGCTGCAAAATAGATAAAAAAACAAAACCGAAAATAATCAAATACAATTATTATCCTTCAAACTCTTTTTTCCAAGCTTTTAAAATACCAGAGAAATCCCATATCTTTTTTTGGTATTTTGTTACCAAAAATATTAAAACAACAACATCAAATAATAAAAACAACAATATTATGTATAAGCTCATAGCTATTAATTTAAGTAGTATTGTGTATATATTGGTAAATCTCCGAAATTCTACATATTCATAGCATAAATTATCTATTCATAAATGCATATGTAAATCTGCCCAATTCAAAACCGATGTAAGTTAATATAGCGAATATCCATAATAGCCATACTATAAAATTGTTGGTTTCCTCTTTGGCATAAAGAGCGATTTTATTCATATACTTTTTCATGTTTTTATAGTTTAATTAGTTAGTAGTTTGAAGAGTTGTTAATGGATGAAATTATAATATGCTTTTCCTATTACGTATCCTGCAAAATATAGACTAGCCCATAATATAACTGCTGATAGGACTATCTTAGCAAGAGTGTCGATATTTATAATATTGTTTTCGTTTTTCATCATTTATATATTTTTAAGATAATAATACTCTAAATATAGAATTATTTACCATAACACCATAGTGTTTGTAAATAAAATCTGTAAAAATATTAAGAGTGAGTAAATAGAAGAAAGAATAATCAATTTTATTTTTTGAGTTAGATTTAGTTTCATTACAGTAATAATTGTTTTATTCCCAGTATTCACTATAAAAATTTTTAGTTTCCATTAATTCTAAATGACTTCCTGATATGGAAACTGTTTTGTCTTCTAGAATATAAATAGTGTCGGCTATGTTTTTTAGCATATTTAAGCGATGTGAGATAAAAAAAATGGCACATTCTTTTTTAATTTTTTGCAATAGATTTATAGTAAATTGTTCTGTGTTTCGATCCATTGCAGCGGTAGCTTCATCCAGAATTAAAAATTGAGGTTTTTTGTATAAAGCTCTAGCCAAAGCTATAATCTGTTTTTGACCTCCTGATAAATTGATTCCTTCTTCACCAAGAATAGTTGTTAAGCCTTGGGGCAATTGACTAAAATAAAAATCAAAACCATATTCGGTTATAAATTTCATGAAACCTTCTGGTGTTTCCTCTTTGCCAAGTAAAATGTTATCAATAACGGTTCCTTTAAAAATGGTAATTTCCTGAGGAATCACAGCCAGTAAATCTCTGTAGTGTTTAAGACCAATTTCTTTAAGGGAGTATTTATTATTTACAATAATATTTCCGTTTTCAAAATCATAAAAGCGCTGTAATATTTGCCCTAAGGTGCTTTTCCCGCTTCCACTTTCTCCAACAACAGCTATAAACTTACCTTTTTCCATATCTATATTTACATCATGGAAAAGTTCACTTCTTCCTGCAAATCGAAAAGAAAGATTTTGAATAGAAATTTTCTCAATTTCAAAAACTTCTAAACCATCTTCAGTTTCTTTTTCTATCGATGCAAATTCATACATTCTATTAAAAGCAATTTTAGCCTCATTTATAGGAATTGATATTAGAGCTAAATTTGCAATAGAAGGGAGCAAAGCTCCTACAATGCCTAATATAGCCATCAATTCACCAATTTTAATTTCATCATTAAAAACCTGAACAGAAGTATAAATCAAAATACTGATTGAAAAAATAAGACTCGCCAATCCAGATTGCCAAGACAGGGTGATGTTGATTTTTCCTAGATTGAATTTTTTTTCTTGAAAATTAGCAAAAAGATGTTCGTTTAATTTATTAAAAAGAGGTTGTTTATTGTCAATTTTTATAGTTGAAATCCCTTGAATAGTATTGATATAATTACTTTCATTAAGAGCGTAACTCTGCATAACTTCTTTTTGAGAGTCCATTATTTTTTTATTTTTACTATAAATAATGAAAAAATATATAGGCAAACTTAATAAGGAAATTAAGCCCAGCTTCCATGAATAACCAAACAGGAATACTAACGAAATAATAGCGACTAAAACATCAATAACTAAAGTACTGGTGAGCATTTTAATTACACCTTGTACACGTTGTACATCGTTTAATCGTGCTACTAGTTCTCCTATTTGTCGAGTATCAAAAAAAGGTTTTGGCAATTGTAAAAGAGAAGAAAAAAATGAATTGTTTATTCGGTTATTAAAATCTTTGGATTGTTGTAGTAAGAAGTATTCTCTTAAAACAGCTATTCCTACTTTGGCCAAAAGCAAAATGACTAATAGAGAAATTCCTGAGATTAGCTTTTTGATATTGTGTGAAGGTAAAATATCATCTATGAGTTTTTGAGAAAATAATGCCATCGACATTCCTAAACTAGCGATAAAAATACCTAGTAAAACAGAAATCCCAATAAGTTTGTAATCTTCCTTCACTACGTCCAGAAACCATTTTATCTGAGCTTTTTTATCTGTCTTTTTAGTTATGAAATTTTCATTTGGTTCCAGGGTCAAGCAAGTTTTTGAAATCCAAATTGTTTCTAACTCTTCTACTGATAAATTGTAAAGGCCTTTTGCAGGATCTCCAATCAAGAAACCTTTGCTGTCATCATATTTATAACACACAATATAATGTTGTAGTTGGTTGTCTATAAGGACATGAAGAATAACAGGTTGTTTGTGAGTAATAAGCGTTTTTATATCTGCCTCATAACCTTCTGCCGTAAAACCTAATTTATTTGCAGCTTGGTAAAGCCCTAGTGTTGTAGTACCTTGTTTGGTTGTACCACTTATTTCTCGAAGTTTTTCGATGGACTGATTTCCGTTATATAATTTTATAATCGATAATAAACAGGCTACGCCACAATCGGATTGGTCCAATTGTAGAGTATGTGTTTTCTGAATTTGTTTTATCTTCATTATATTTTATTCGAGATTCATTTGTTTTATCAAAACTTCGATTTTAGTCTGACCTTTTATTTTCTTAATTAGGTTCTGCTCTTTATCATAAAGGACTAAACATGGCAATGACTTAATATCAAAAGTAGAAGCGAAAGTAACTTTGTTATCACATAAAAAATAAACGTTGTCATAAGTGGTTAATTGATGTTTTTGGGCAAATATTTTTATGTTTTCCGGTTTTTCAAATGAGACGAAAATTAATTGGAAATTACTCAAACGCTCCATGTTTTCTTTAATCATTTTAGCTTCTTCATGGCAAAATTCACAATCTGTATTAAAATAAATAAAAATTGTTGCAGTCTCTTTCTTTAATTTTTGATTGGTGAAAATACCTCCTGATATATCTTGGTATGAAAATTCAGGAATGTTTTTTATATTTTGTGCAACCTCTTTTTTATGGTTTATCTTAGACACAATTAAGTAACCTAAAAAAAGTAAAATGCCAATGAATGTTATAAGAAGAATGATTTTTAGAGATTTTTTCATTTTTCTGGTCCTTTATTCATAATCAGAGACATTATAAGGCAAATCATTGCAATAGTTCCCATAGCTGCTTGAAGAATATCTTCATTATAAAAGAAATACCTTACTATATGCGCAAAAAGCATGATAAAGCATGCAATAAGAAATAATTTTTTAGTGTTAGACATGTTAAGAATAATTAAGGGTGAAAAACATAACGATAGTTATCCATAATAATAAAGTGGGACCATAACTATAAGCTACAATTTTAAGCCCTTTATCCATATTGGTTTCGGTTTCTTTGCCTATAAAATAAGCAAGGATAAGCCAGTATGCCAACTCGAATAAATTGAGTGTTTGAAACGGATAAATAAACCAAGATTCTAAATCTTTGTAGCCTACTATATTTAATGCTGATAAGGGGTAGAAATATTGAATATCCTCTAAATCGTATTTGGTTTGAAAAAAATAGAACCAAATAATTTTAGCAATAGCAACTAACAAAAAAATAAACTCAGCTTTAATTGCAATAGTCCATAATGATTTGTATGCTACTTCTTTCTGGCTAAAAAAATAAGTACCCATGTATAACACAATGGCGATTACACTTGTTTTTATTGTAATGTATACAGGAATGAAAAAATAAGAAACCCACTTCCATTTATTTTGAATTTCAAAAAAGTGGTTTAGTTGTTGAGAGCTTAGATTTTCTGCCATTGAATTGTAAAGTAACTTGTCAATATTTAAAACTGATTTTATAATCTCAGTAATTAGGATTAAAGCGATAGAAAGAAACAAGCATTTAATAAAAGGATTTTTCATTTTTTTTCATTTAAAAATACGCAACAATCCTTCCTTGATTTATGCAGCATGAAGTACA